>JAKUTG010000228.1:0-3932 GCA_022447905.1 Pseudomonadales bacterium
TGCAGACTCCTGACATTGTTTGGGTGCTCTAATGGCCGACTGAGGTGATTATCGAGTCCCAAATCAGCCCGATAGACTCGCTCTGCTTGCTCGACTCGACCCTGTTCCAGCAACAGTGCTCCAAGCGCGTGGCGTGGCGGATGCATCCAGGCCCAAGGTTCTGAATAATAGAGGTTGTCGTCAAGTAAAGCTGCGGTCTCCAAATGATTGAATGCATCATCATAGTTGCCCTTTCGATATTCAAGCTCACCCATCATCATCGACTCAGCTATAGCCAGAATATCGTGTGCGGTATTATTGAAGAATAACCGTGACTTGGGTATCTGTTCCCGCACTTGAACAAACAAACTCTGCTCATCTTCTGCAGATTCAATATGACCGAGCGCCGAATGCGCAACGCTACGAGCATAATGACACATTGCCGTTGATACACAATACAGCACTGGATCGTCGGGGAGTGCCATATCAATGATGTCCTGCCATTTACCGAAACGAACCAGAACATGCACTACGGTCGAATGGTATCCCTCTAGGGTCACAGCCATGTGGGGCCGTTCCACTGCCAATAAGTCTGCTGTCAGGGTCTCGGTTATCGCCTGAGCGGCTTCAATCGCTGACTGAAACTGTCCGGCAAACATACTGGCGTACATCATCATGTGCAGATCGTGACACCGTGCAGTAGTGTAAAAGTTATAGGGTCCAGAAAAATCTAGATATTTTCCATCCGCGACAATCGATTTTTTGCTAACCGCAATAGCATTGTCATATTGACCACAAATGACATAGATATGGGCCGGCATATGCTGTAGGTGACCCGCGTCCGGACACAACTCGAACAGTTGATCTGCAGCTTCTAGAGCCCGTTCTGGCGTCGGTGACATTTCCAGCGCATGGATATACATGTGGAGCAAACCGGGGTGTAGCTTAAGACCTCGTGTCGACACTAGGGCAAGTCCGCTATCAAGTACAGCTATTGTTTCTACCGTGTCGGCTCCATCTGCCGGTTCAGCCAAATCAATATTCCACAATCGCCACGGTGTGCGCGTCATCATCGCCTCTGCAAAAAGAGCGATCACATCAAGGTCTTCCGGAAATTCCGCATGAACTGCCCGCATTGCGTCGGCATAGGCGTTATCCCATCTACCAAATTCCTCGATACCGCCTACTTCAGCCTTTGGATAGCGCTGTGACAGCGCATAAATGAGGGCTGTCTCAACCGGCAGAGCGGGCCCAGATAGTTTCAAAGCGTGTTGCACAGCGTTGTAACAAGTCAGAACCGCTTTTGCGGCTTCATCTTCACTCATCCACTCCCAAGGTAAGTTGTAGAAAGGACCACTCGCAAGAGCTATCCCCCAATAGGCCATCGCACTAGCTGGATCAATTCTTACTGCTTCCTCAAAACAATTGACTGCCTCTTCATGATTGAATCCATAAACCCAAGCTAGTCCCCGATCAAACCAGGGTTGCGCCTTGACGTTAGATAGGGTGATTGGGCGAGAGTGCTCACCCAGATTAAACAGATAGCTCACGGAGATTAAGACTCAGTCTCGACCGACCTCGGCCAAGTCATCCATCGTTAACGCAACAGCACCAAACCGCCGCAAGTCATCATCAATGATGTTGTAATCGACATCGTCAGCTGCTACAAAACCTGTGATTCCGAGTGTGTCGCGGCTAGTTGGACCAAGTGTCCGGATAGCTTCATCAAGCGCAATCCGAAGTGCATCAAGCGTGGACGGTGAACTCCCCCTTGAAGTTATCAATGGAAGCCCCGGCCGATTATCAGTCCGCGCTACTACCTTGAGAGACTTGGTGATGGAATCGAAGCGTTTTGCCAAAGCCCAACTCACGCAGTCGATAGCAGCGGTATCGGCAAAGCCAGTTGCGACTGCGCGTACAGATTCTCTGTGGCTGCCAGTCCTGATTACGCGAGAAAATTCAACATCATCTTTCGCCATTAACGATATCCACCTCTTTATTGCCAAACAGCCGGAGTAGGATGCCTCATGATTGATAGCAACTCGTTGACCGACTAACGACTCGAAATTTTCTGCAACCGATGTGTCGCGCGCGATTATGACGCTGTGGTAATGACCAGATAGTGGCTGGCCCTGAAAACAAAAGCGCCCCAACACCGCCACCCGACCACGTAAATGCTGAACCAGAGGCAGACCACAAGTCTGGCTGAGTAATAACCGGGGGGAAAGCCACCCGAATTCAGGTGTCTGTTCGCGGTCCAGTGTCTCGGGTGCTGCAATGCCTTGGCGCTTCAAAGCGTAGTGTATGCAGGACCACAAGGCATCCGTTGCCATACGGACTTCGACCCAGTCGTACATTGGTAGTTGAACAAGACTGGTTGCGTTCTGATTAGGCGTCATACCGTGCTGTTTATAGATCGCTACACCAAACTCCAAGTTCTTACTGTAACGAATACCCTATCGATATCAAACTATCTTGCTAAACAAAAATTCTTGAGCTCCATCTAGTGATAGCCGACAAACTCCGTCAGAAAGATTGGTGCGTACACCGACACCAACAACTCAACGGCACTAGAGGAATAAGCCTACAAAAGCGATTCCACTTTCTTTTTATTGAACTCACCGTATGTTGTCGTTACTGGGGTTTATCTCTGCGCATCTCCGAATTCAATAGGAAAGAATTTTCGAGAAAAGCGCATAGTTCCGGGACAAACTTGCACAAAAAAGTAACTGGCTTCGAACCAGGTGATCGTCGGTTCGAATCCTCCGGGCACGCTATATTTTCAATGACTTATGACGCTCCTGAAAATTGCACTGTTCAATTTAAATACGAATTTTACGTTGACAATCAGCGAGCGTTGTTGCTCCTCCACATTTCTCAACTTATAGTTACCGCACCACCGAAGTTCAATTCTAATCTTTACTAGGAGATATCCTATGACGCCCTGGGAAATTCATGCTTTAGAAGTGTCAAACTGTAATTGTGCCTATGGTTGTCCGTGCCAATTCAATGCGCTCCCGACTACTGGAACCTGTGAGGCAGCAGTAGGCATGACCATCCAGAAAGGGCACTACGGTGACGTATCTCTGGACGGCTTGAATGTCGCGATGACAGCCAAGTGGCCGGGTCCTATACATGAAGGGAATGGAGAGAAACAGATCATCATTGACGAACGCGCGTCAGCCGAACAACGTACCGCCTTGGAGGCAATCATCTCCGGCCAAGATACTGAGGATATGGCGACGATTTTTTGGGTTATTAACGCCATGACGACGACTAATCACGAAACGTTATACAAACCGATTACTGTAGAGGGCGACATGGAAGCCCGCAAAGGACAGGTTCTTGTCGGCGACGTTTTTGAGCTTGAGGCAGAGCCCATCAAAAATCCGGTAACTGGTGCAGAACATAGGGCGCGTATAGACATCCCGCATGGGTTTGAATTTACCATTGCCGAGATGGCATCCGGTACCGCAACCACCCATGGCGTGGTCGAGCTACCCAATAACAAGGGGACCCACTCGCACATCTGCGAACTGCACCTGAATAATTCCGGTGTAATGAAAGCAGCTGCATAAGCAAATTTCCGAGAAGACCTTGGTGTCGGGGAAACCTGTCATCGAACAATTACTGTTGCAGGACCGGGTGATCACCGGTTCTGCAATAGGACTTATATTGCTCATTGCCGTGATCTACACCATTTTGGGTGGGGGTATGCCGATGTCAGCTGTCCAAAGTACCGCAATGAACGCCGTGCAGGGAATGGCAGGCTCGTCAGAAGGTCAGGCCATGCACCGCATGCGAACCAATGGCTTGCTGATGCCTGCGATGTGGACGGCGACCTATGCAGGGTTGGTATTTATCATGTGGTGGATCATGATGATTGCCATGATGCTACCCAGCGTTGCCTCGACCGTGTTGCTTTATACGTCTCTAATTCGGCGCGGCGATCA
>JAKUTG010000229.1:0-3912 GCA_022447905.1 Pseudomonadales bacterium
CGCGCATGTTGAAAAGCTGGATGATACCGGTGATTGAATCCGACACGAACACAAACTCCTGCTGAATCTGCAATTGCAATTAATCCGCGGAGTTCATCTACGTTCCGGGCGCCTGGCTTCTCTACCAAAACGTGCTTGCCCTCCCTCACGGCAGCGCCCGCAATTTCGGCAAGTAAGTTGTGAGGGGTTGCAACAATAACGAGATCAATCTGATCATTTTTGATTACAGACGGCCAATCAGGAAAAACAACACACCCTTTCACATTTCGCGCTAGGTCTCCAGCTTTTGACCGATCCAGATCTGCACAGGCCACGAGTTTCGCACCTGCGAGCGAGCGGGCTCGTTTTTGCCCCACTAAACCACATCCGATGATCGCTACTCGGATCATCTATTTACCCCAATTCAAGCCCCGATCCTTTGGGACAATACGACGCAGCGTATAAATATCTTTGCCGTCGAGATCGTCACGAAAGTTTTGCAAATTCTGCCAAGGATCCCAAATCGCAGAAATCAACTTTCCTGTGATGCCATCGCTAGCAGGCGACCCCAGCCACACGCATAATTCGGCACCTTTCGCCAAAGGTGCTCCTCCCTTCTCGGATATCTCTTTCATTTTATTAAAAAAATCGTCGCCAATTTTTTCTGGACCCGCATCTAGTAAGCTCGTCATTAAACGAGTATTCAATGCTCCAGGAGCGACTGCATTGACATCAATATTGTAATCGAGGCCTTCTAACGCCAGAGTTTCCGTCAAGCGAACAACCGCAGCTTTCGATGCAGCATATGCGCTTATTCGAGGAAGAGGGCTGGTGGCTCCACCACCGGATAAATTGATAATTTTTCCGTATCTTCTTTTCCGAAAATGTTTAAAGATAATCTGAGATGGGCAAGCAGTCCCATATAAATTAATTTCGATCGCCCGCTTCCATTCGTTCCATTCGACTTCATCAATCATTCCAAGAGGACCATACACCCCCGCGTTGTTCACCAACACATCCACGTGCCCTAAAACATCGAGACTCATGGAGATCATCGCTTCAACTTCGTTAGATTTTGAAACGTCGCATTTGGCAACAACTATTTTCTGATTCTCTTTGAGATCTTGTTCGAGATCTTCCTTTATTGCATTGAGATCGCGCTGGGTTCGAGAGCACAGCACGACAGAAGCGCCAGAATTGACATATTGTCTCGCAATTTCTGCTCCTAGGCCCTGACTCGCGCCTGTAATAATTACCTTCCGACCCGTCAGATCTGCCATCAACCTTTACCAAAGGTTATGTACTGAATTCGTGATTCACCCGATAAACCAGACGCTAAGAACGCGCCCTGATCGATCACTACTGGCGCTCTCATATTATTAATCAATGTCTCAGAGGACAATGCTTGAAAATCAGGCCAACGAGTTACCAGAATCAACAAATCGGCATCTACTGTAACATCGTCAATCGAATTCTCTAATCTAACCATTGACAAATCTTTCGGGAGAATATTTACCTTCGGATCAAAAGCGGATATTTGAACTCCAAGAGTTAAGAGATCCCGAATCAACTCAATAGAAATAGATTTTTCAATAGAATCAGTTCCGATTTTATAAGACAAACCAAGTACACCTACTTTCTTGTGTTGCGCTGAGTTACCCAAAATCTCTTGGGCTCGACGAAACAACCAACCTTTCTGGATATTGTTGGAAGGAACCACCGAATTCAACACTGGGATTTGCAAATTTTCTTGATCAGCGATATTGGTCAAATAAGTTACGTCGCGAGCCAACGTCCCCCCTGAGAATGCTTCACCCGGGCGAATATATGCCGACCTACCAACACGCGACTCAGTACGTAAAGTATTTTCGACTTCTATCGAGTCGGCATTTACACGCTCACAAATTCCAGCAATTTCATTGCTATACACAATCGACATGGCCAAAAATGCGTTGAGAGCATGCTTCGACATTTCAGCAGATTCGACGCCAACCCAAACTAATTCACTACTAATCGGAGAGAGCAATCGTCCGATAATCGGTCGCATCCCGTTATCTCGAATCCCAACTACAATCCGGTCGGGGTTGAGAAAAGATTCAATCGCTTGACCCAGTCTAAGATTTTCTGGGATGCAACAAAATGAAACGCGTCTATCGGATTTACACTCCATAAACTCTCGTTCGACTTTTCTGATGCTCCCAACTGGCAGTTGAGATGAGATAATGATCATCGTGTCGTCGCGAAGATAAGAAAATGTATCGATGATCCGATCAAATACAAAATCTATATCTGCTTTTTCATCTTCGCCGATTGGGGTATCAAAAGTCACCCAAACAATATCAGTATGCCCTACAGCCGACTTTATATCGGTCGTGAACGTTAAACGGCCAGCCTCTAACCCTGATTCAAGATGTTTATCCAATCCCGGCTCATATAAGGGCGCCTTACCACAATTTAGGCCATCAATTGTCTTGGTATTCGGATCTAGGCCAACAACTTCAAACCCTCTATTCGCTAAACAGGCCGCCGTCACTGTTCCCAAATGCCACAACCCGTAAACACAAATTTTCATCGAAGTTATTGACAGACCCACGGATTGTTCTGCAACCACGTCACTGTCTTAATTATGCCTTCACGGATACTATGACGAGGCGACCATCCAAGAGATCTTATTCTAGTGCAATCGAGAAAAATGAATGGACTATCGCCCACCCAACCACGATCGCCACCAGAATAAGTTCGCGCAGGATTAAAGCCTAAAGTGCTCGTTATGATGCCGACTGAATCGTTTACATTAATATATTCATCAGTACCAAGATTTAGTATCTCGACTCGTTTTTGTTTTACTTTGATCGCCACCAACATTGCATCGATGCAATCGTGAACATAGAGATATGACTTTCTTTGTTCCCCGTCCCCAAGAATATTCAATTGTCCCGGATGATTTTGCAGTTGCCCGAAAAAATCAACAACGTGACCGTGCGTATATCTCTCGCCGAGAATCGAGACAAAACGAAATATCCAGCCATGCATGTCAAATCCCTCACAATAAGCACTAACTAAGCCTTCGCACGCGAGTTTTGATGCGCCATAGAGCGAGGTTTGTTCAGGGAAGGGGCAGTCTTCAGGTGTTGGAATAACTGGCGCATCGCCATAAACTGATCCTGTAGAAGAAAATGCGATATTCCTCACGCCATTTTTGCGCATAGATTCCAAGACATTGAAAGTAGCGATAGTGTTCTGTTCCAGATCTCGTCGTGGATATTTCGTGCCATACCTCACATCAGCGTTTGCTGCTAAATGCCAAACGAATTCCACTTTACGCATAACCGTATTGAGAAAATCTTCATCGAGAAGATCTCCAGATATCAACTGGCACTGTTTAGAAGAAATTACGTCATTGAGAAACGCTTTCTGGCCAGTCGAGAAATTGTCCACAACAATGACTTCATGGCCTTCATTCAGCAGGCGTTCCACCAAATGGCTGCCGATAAATCCTGACCCACCGGTAACGAGCATTCTCATAATGATTATGGTTCTATATCGCTACGTTAGCCATGTGGAACATTTTCGATCTGATACATCGGTACAACTCGTACCGCCCCATCGAAAATCACGGCCCCTTATGCAAACAAATATCTAGTGCGCTGGCGATATTACTGACCTTTATACAATTTACGCCATTGTACGTAACTGGGTACCCGGCACCTGTACCGGAAAGTAGTCTTCACAATTGCCTTCGCGAAATACGTCTCCGGTAGCGCAGTGTAGCCCACCACCGAAGGGATACGCGTCTCGGAACGGAACCGGCAGGACCTCGAACCCTAATTGATCGAGTTGTTCCAATTGGTGCACTTCGCTTGCCTCTGCAATCACTGTCTTGTGATCTAAAATCAACACGTTCATCGATAACCACACGCTGGAGTAGCACAG
>JAKUTG010000023.1:0-16199 GCA_022447905.1 Pseudomonadales bacterium
TAAATACGGCGAATGCATAGGCTTGGCCTTCCAGGTGCAAGACGACATCCTAGATGTAACAGCCAAAACAAAGACACTGGGCAAACCCCAAGGATCCGATGAGCAACTTAAGAAGCCCACTTACGTTTCCTTACTCGGTTTGAACGGAGCCCACATCAGGGCAAACGACCTTAAAGACCAAGCCCTAGAGTCTTTAACAAAATTTCCCGAAAACGCTAACCTGTTACGGAAATTAGCTACATATATCGTCGATAGGGAGCACTAAACACGCTTTACTGAATTTTAAGCAAAGGAAAACCTTGAAAACTGGCATCTGGAGAGTTGAAATAAGGAAATGCTAGAAGAAATACCTATCACACGACCTGATACACCCCTACTGGATCAGATAAACAACCCAACTGATCTCAGGTCTATGGAAATTAGCCAACTTGCGCAACTGGCAGATGAATTGAGGCTTTTCCTCTTGTATTCGGTGGGTCAGACCGGCGGCCATTTTGGCGCAGGCCTAGGTGTGGTTGAACTCACTATTGCCTTGCATTACGTTTTCGACACTCCCAGAGATCGATTAGTATGGGATGTTGGACACCAGGCCTATCCCCATAAGATATTGACCGGTCGCCGAGATCAGATGCTTACAATTCGGCAATCAAATGGACTGACCCCCTTCCCGAGCAGGGAAGAAAGTGACTACGACACCTTTGGCGTGGGACATTCGAGCACCTCAATAAGTGCTGCCTTGGGTATGATGGTGGCAGATCGCTTGCTCAAAGAACAACACCACAATATTGCCGTCATCGGTGACGGAGCCATGACTGCCGGTATGGCATTCGAAGCCCTTAACCACGCCGGTCATCTCGATGAGAATATCCTGGTGATATTAAACGATAACAACATGTCAATCTCGAATAACGTTGGCGGGCTTTCCAGCTATTTCGCGCGCATGTGGGCGAGCAAACCTTATAATTTTATTCGCACTGGATCAAAACGAATGCTTTCCAAGATTCCTCCCGCTCTTAAGGCTGTTCACCGGGCGGAAGAATACATGAAGGGGATGGTTTCGCCTGGCACTCTTTTTGAAGAAATTGGCTTTAATTACATTGGTTTGGTCGACGGGCACAACACAGCAAGCTTAGTTGAAATTCTTAGCAATATAAAATCGCTACGAGGTCCGCAACTGCTGCATCTTGTAACTCAGAAGGGCAAAGGTTATTCCAAATCCGAGAACGATCCCTTCGGTATGCATGCCATGAGCAAGATCCCCCCAAAGGTGAACAAAGAAAAACCAGAACCCAAACCGGCCGTTTCTCTAGAACAAGCAAACGATAACGAGGTAGTGGATAAATCATCGGTTGATTCCCTAAACTATTCTCAAGTTTTCGGTAATTGGCTGTGCGATGTAGCACAACAGGATGACAAGATTGTTGGTATCACTCCTGCCATGGGTGAGGGATCGGGCATGAAAGATTTTGCCAGGCAATTTCCTAACCGATTTCACGACGTCGCCATTGCTGAACAACATGCTGTAACTTTCGCGGCCGGAATGGCTTGCAATGGTGTAAAACCAGTAGTGGCAATCTATTCGACTTTTCTGCAACGTGCCTACGACCAGCTCATTCACGATGTCGCGTTACAGAAGCTGAACGTGTTATTCGCCATCGATCGGGCAGGGCTCGTGGGTGAAGACGGACCGACCCACGCCGGCAGTTTCGACCTTAGTTACCTGCGTTGCATCCCCCACATGATAATTATGACACCTAGCAACGAAGCTGAGACCTACAGGCTATTGTCAACCGCCTACCATCATATAGGCCCAGCAGCCGTGCGTTATCCGCGTGGCAAAGGGCCCGGCGTTACTATAGAACGCAACCTTCGACCAGAGCCTATTGGCAAAGCTGTAACGCGACGGGAAGGTACTTCCGTAGTAATTCTTGCCTTCGGCAGCATGGTCGGACCAGCCCTAGAGGTGGGGGACAAAATTAATGCCACAGTGATCGACATGCGATTTGTCAAACCACTTGATGAAGAGTTAATTGGCGATATGGCAACGAGGCACCAACTTGTAGTCACTCTGGAAGAGAATGTAGTTTTAGGTGGCGCCGGTTCTGCAGTTAACGAATTCCTGTTGCGGTCGAACTATCAAATACCTATTCTGAACCTTGGTTTGCCCGATACTTTTGTAGAGCACGGTAAAGTTCCAGAGATGCTGGCGCGTGTTAGCCTTGAAAGCGACAGTGTTGCACGAGCAATCGAGAAAAAGCTAAAGGATTGCAAGATTCAATCGGAAGCAGTTTAACGCTTATCGCTCCGATTATTGGTTATCCAGTCACTTTGCAATTCCCGTTTGACGACCCAACATCCAATGGATAGACTGCGCGCATTCCTAACAGGAATCGCTCGAATTCGATAACAGATCTATCTAGTGAGGTCTGGCTAACTGGGAAACCGGCGAAAATCCGGTACTGCCCCCGCAACGGTGATCCGTCATTTTGGCTCATACAAAAACTGACGGTAAGTCCGATACCAGCTTGATCGACACTTCGAAACTTGATGAAGCGGAGGGCTGCATCAGTGGTTGAGTACCAGACAGGGCACTCTTCTAACTGATCTTCCCCTGATGAATATTAGTGGCCGCTTGCCATGTCAGCGCTCACACTTATTGGAAGATGAATCTTTCATTTCAAAAATATATGGCGACCTTAACAGTGCTTGTGGGCTGCAGAAATCCCATGCTCCTGATCGGGTTCCTTTCTCGGAATAAGATTAAACATCTGATTCCCTTATTGGGAGTAGCTAGTGACAAAGAATAAGGATCGTAACAGACGGCACAAACTCGCCATGCAGAGAAAGAAGGTCCATATCGATAGCCGCATTGCGGAGGCCACTATCGACAAGGGTTTATTAGTTGTGTTAACAGGTAATGGCAAAGGCAAGAGCTCCTCAGCATTCGGAATGTTAGCTCGCAGTGTCGGTCACGGAATGCTATGTGGCGTCGTTCAGTTTATAAAGGGCCAGTGGGAATGCGGCGAACAGCTAATGTTTAAAGAAAATCCGTTAGTTGAGTTTCATGTAATGAATACCGGCTTCACCTGGGAAACTCAGGACCGAGAGCTAGACATTGCAGCTGCGCAGTCTACATGGGCAAAAGCCACCGCCCTTCTGAATGATTCCAGGGTTAATGTGCTTATCCTTGATGAACTGACTTATATGATTACGTACGGCTATCTTGATAAAGAGATGGTATTAGACGCTCTTGCAAATCGGTCATCCGGTCAACACGTAATCGTAACTGGACGCAACGCCTCTAAGGAACTCCTCGAAATAGCCGACACCGTGAGCGAAATAAATGATACTAAGCACGCTTTCAATTCTGGCATAAGGGCTCAAAAAGGCATCGACTACTAATGGGAACTTTTCTTCAACTCATCACTGCCGTTGTGCTGTCAGCTTTGACCGTTCAAGCCTATTCGGCAGTGGAAGTTTACGATGATGAAGGAACACAAATCACCTTAGCGATTCCGGCTCAACGTATCGTCAGCTTGGCACCCTCGCTCACGGAACTCATTTATTCGGCAGGTGCCGGCGAAAACCTAGTCGGAGTAGTGGAGTACAGTGATTTTCCAGCCGCGGCAAAGGCGCTACCAATAGTCGGACGTTTCGACCTGCTCGATATCGAGCGCATCCTAGAGCTAGATCCCGATCTAGTTGTAGCCTGGCAGACGGGTAATCCTCGCTCCTCAGTAAACCAACTAAGGAGGCTTGGATTGACAGTGTATGTTGCAGAACCAAAGAGCCTAGCTGCTATTCCTTCCCATATTGAACGACTAGCTGTGCTGGCCGGTAAGGAACTGGGTGATCTTAAAGTGATTTACGACTTTCGACAAAGACTCGAAGCTCTCGACAGCAAGTATCGTCACCGGAGCCCTGTGACCATCTTCTATCAAGTGTGGGACAGGCCTCTAATAACTGCTGGCGGAAACGAACTTATTAACGACATCATAAGGCTATGTGGAGGTCGCAACGTATTTGCAAATATCAGAAGAGTCGCGCCAAAAGTTAGTCGTGAAGCTGTCTTGAAAAGAAACCCCGAGGTAATTATTGCCAGTGGCATGGATATTGAGCGGCCCGAATGGCTCGATGACTGGCTTCGCTGGCCCAGCCTTAAAGCTGTGGCAAACAAAAACCTGTTCTTCGTACCCCCTGATCTCTTGCAAAGACACACTCCACGGGCACTGCTCGGGGCTGCACAGATATGCGACCAACTAGACCAAGCGCGTAACTCCCACTAATCTACACGTCTTTACTGGTTTTCCCCTGCTACATACTCTCCTGCGTTGTGAAATATGAGACTGGCGTTTACGCTGCCATCGATAACCTCAATAAGAACTCGGCTTAAGCAGGCAAAAGGAATATGCAACGGGAAGCTTCGATTTAACGGCATGCCTAGCACGGAAGGCAAGATAACTCTTAGCACACCTCCGTGGGTAACGATTAATAGGTGACTGCCATCGGGTTTAGTGGCAATTTTTTCCCATGCGGCTAGCACACGCTCCTTGAAGGAGAGATAATCTTCTCCGTTGGGAGGCGCTAATGCCGACAGGTCATTTTTAAAAGCCTTGAACTGTTCTGCTGCAACCTTACGCCACTCACTGACCAACATACCGTCCCAGTCTCCATAATCAATTTCCTGCCACTGATTATCAATAGTCGTTAGACAGTTCATTCTTTCTGCGGTTTTTTCAGCGAAATGGCAGCACCGTTGTAGTGGAGATGAAATTATCTCAGTCCAGTTAGGAGTTTTTCGTGAAGGTCCATTTGATTCGCTGAGTGATACAGCTCTGCGCATTTGGTCCCAACCAGTTTCAGTGAGAACTGGATCGACTCTGCCACGAAGTATATCTCCACCTTCCGGCTCACCGTGACGCATGAAATCAATGACTATTTTTTTGCTGGTATCTGGCACAGAACTACTTCATGTGTCCCAGTTTATTTACTTTTACGGAAAGGTAACTTTCGTTATGGGGATTAGCCTCGGTATGGTGCGGAATGATCTCGGTTACTTTAATGCCCATGTCTTTGAGAGCTTCTACTTTTCGTGGGTTGTTGGTCATCAGTCTTAATGCGTTGATCTCCAAGTGATCGAGTATCGGTTTACAAACCTGATATTCGCGACTGTCTGGTTCAAACCCTAGCTGCACGTTGGCTTCTACCGTATCAGCTCCAGAGTCCTGTAGGGCATAGGCTTTTAGCTTGTTGAGCAATCCAATACCCCTTCCTTCCTGACGCAAATACAGGATCAGACCTCGGCCTTTTTCTGCAACATTTTGCATAGCAGCCTGTAATTGGGGGCCACAATCACAACGCAGACTGAATAGGCAGTCTCCCGTCAGGCATTCTGAGTGTATCCGGCACAAGAGCGGTTCCTCGCCAGCTACGTCCCCCATAGTAATGGCAACATGCTCTTTGCCAGTACCTTTTTCCTCGAAGCCGTGAATCGTAAATTGTCCCCAACGTGTGGGGAGCGTCGCCGATGCTACATACTTTACAGTCAAAAAAAGTTCCTCGATTAAAATCCAGGTCAATCAGTTTACGAACACAGAAATAGTCTGGATATTCACGGCGGTCATTATACCTGCTAAAACATCATCTGGCATGATTCCTAGCCCGTCTTTAACATGTCTATCTACCCATTTAATTTTCCAGGGCTTAAGGAAATTGAAAGTACAAAATTCGATGTTTATAGAAAATGTTCATAGGCGTGATCATTGGTCTGGAGCAAAGTTCCCTTTTTATCACGGCATTCGATCGAATTTCCGGCAACAATTTCACCAATACAAGTCACGCGGACCTCTGTTCCAGCAGCCAGACGCTCAAAGGCCTCAACATGTATATCTGGCACTGTAAGACAAAGTTCATAGTCATCACCACCAAACAAGGCTGCGCGCAATCGATTATCAGCTGTTGCACAACAGGTCGCCGATTCGGAATAAGGAATGAGGTGGGTTTGCAGCTTGGCACCTACTTTACTTGCCTCAGTAATATGCCCCAAATCCCCCAGGAGGCCATCGGAGATGTCGATACCACTGCTCACCAACCGGCAAGACTGGCTGGCTATAGCCACCCGCGGTACCGGATAGTAATAAGCGGCGCTGAAATAAGCTTTACAGGTTTTCGTAAGGTTTTCTTCGATAAGCTCGAGGGACTGTTCCAAATGAGATTTCACGCCAATGGCAGCAAGTGCTATCGCGCCATCTCCCATATATCCTGTTACATAGATTCGATCACCGGGCTGGGCCCCGTCCCTGTATATAATAGATCCAGGCTCATTCAACCCATGAACCTGAATAACCACACTTAACGGTCCTTCCGTTACGTCACCCCCCACCAAGGGACAATTAAACTGCTGGGCAAGGCTTAACAGCCCGTCGCTGAACCTTTGCAGCCAACTTGTATTTTTCTCAGGCATGACCAGTCCCAAGGTGAAACAAAAGGGCTCCGCGCCCATGGCCGCCATATCGCTGAGGTTCACTGCTAAAGCGCGATTAGCAATATCCTCCGGATTCGCTGAATTTGGAAAGTGGACACCAGCTACAAGAGCATCCATGGATATGCATAACAGGCGCCGCTCAGGAATTTCGAGCACCGCTGCGTCGTCACCAATTCCCAGCTCGACACCTTTTTTGGGGAAGCTTAGGTCTGATTCCTCGAAATAGCGTTGGATTATCTCAAACTCTGCTTGGCTCATTTGAAAAACCCAATTCCTGAATTTTGAAATGGTCGCACTAAAAGCTGTATGAACTACTTTAAGAGTTCAGCGGGCCTCAGTGTGGGGGCCAATTTGTCCAGAACACCGTTTATGTATTTGTGACTGTCTGTAGCTCCAAAAACCTTCGCTAGTTCCACACATTCGTTAATTACAACACGATAAGGCACATCAATTCGGTTTGTCAGCTCGAAGGCACCCAGATAAAGGAGCGATTTTTCTATCGGGTCAAGCGCAGCTAAGTCACGATCTAACAATGGTGCCAAGGATTCATCTAGTTTTTGTGCGGAATTTGGAATTTCTGAGAAAACTTCCTCGAAGTAATCCCAATCGACTTTACCCGGGGTTTCTTCTCGAAATTGCTTTGTAATCGCTTTCGGATCCAAACCTGCCATTAACCATTGATAAAGGGCCTGCAGCACCAGGCGACGGGCTTTACGCCGCTGCGCAAGGGGAACCCTATGTTGGCCATTGCGATTTCTCTCAGTGGCAACCGCACTATTGCTCCGGACCACTTAGCTCTCCAGTTGACGCACCAGACTGAGCATCTCAATAGCTGTTAGCGCGGCTTCGGCACCCTTATTGCCCGCCTTGGTACCAGCTCGCTCGATAGCCTGCTCGATAGTATCAACAGTTAGCACACCGAACGCCACTGGGATACCACTGTTGAGACTAGCATGACTAAGTCCTTTCACGCATTCGCCAGCTACATATTCAAAGTGTGGGGTGCTTCCACGAATGACCGCGCCCAATGCAATAACTGCATCACATTTATCGCTCGCGACCAGCTTCTCTACCGCGAGAGGTAACTCATAGGCACCCGGGGTTTTTACAATGGTTATATCTCGCTCCATTACTCCATGTTTTTTCAATGCATCGAGAGCTCCATCAAGCAACCGGTCAACTATAAAACTGTTGAACTTTGCAACAGCAATGGCGTAGCTCGCTGCTGCGTTACTGTAATTTCCTTCTATAGTCTTTATTGTGCTCATGATTTACTCTCAGTCCTATTTATTTCTTGAACTGTACGAATTCGATTACTTCCAAGTCGAATCCGGAGATAGGGAATCTTGCTGGATAGCTTAACAACCGCATTTTACCCACGCCCAAGTCACGCAAAATCTGTGAGCCTGTGCCAATAGTGAGATCGGTGCCGGACCTGTCCGATAGAGCAGTCTCGTTGTCCTTAGCAAGCGCTGAAGCCATATTGTGCGCCAGATCCCGCCCGTAATCTTCGCCTGATAATCACACAGCCACACCTTTGCCTTCGTTGCTAATCTCTTCCAGTGCATTGCTAAATGACCAGCTAGTGCGCTCAGCGCTGTAAACCTCACATATATCGCGTAAGGTATTGGGAATATGCACTCTGACCAACACGGGGTCATCCTTGTTGATATTTCCTTTAACGAACGCCATATGCAAACTCCCACTGATCGCATCCCGATAACTGTGGACCGTGAATTCTCCGTACCGAGTTTGCATGAGATGGGTTTCGATTCGGGTGACAGTATGCTCATTTGCAATTCGGTAATGAATAAGATCAACGATAGTGCCGATCTTGATGTCATGCTTCAGTGCAAATTCCTCCAGGTCTTCCCGGCGAGCCATGGTCCCGTCTTCATTCATGATCTCTACAATCACTGCGGCAGGCAAGTACCCAGCTAGCCTCCCCAGATCGCAGCCAGCCTCGGTATGGCCAGCCCTTCTCAATACCCCACCTGGCTGGGCCATAACGGGGAAAATGTGGCCTGGCTGGACGATGTCTTCCGGTTGACTTTCCTGGCCAACGGCCACCTGTATGGTCCGGGCTCGATCGGCAGCGGATATTCCTGTGGTGACACCTGTGGCAGCTTCGATGGATATTGTGAAATTAGTGTTGTAAGGCGTGTTGTTCTCATTGACCATTAATGGCAACCCCAAGAACTCGCATCTTTCTTTAGTCAAGGTCAAACAGATAAGACCCCTAGCGTTGGTAGCCATGAAATTTATATCTTCTGTGCGAACGCGCTCCGCAGCAATAATTAGGTCCCCTTCATTTTCCCTGTCCTCATCATCCATTAATATCACCATTTTCCCTTGGCGAATGTCGTCGATAATTTCTTCTGTTGAATTTAGTTCCATGTTTTATACAAGAGCTATTGTTAGGTCGATTGAAAACCGTGCGCCTTTAAAAAATTCATGTCAATAATTGTGCTGGCAGATTCTCCGTCTTGTTCTACCTGTATGAGTCTCTCCAGGTAACGGGCCAGCAGATCTACTTCTATGTTAACTTGTTGGCTGACCGTATAGTCCGCTATAACTGTCTCGTCTTGTGTATGAGGAATAACATTTATTGAGAAACCAGTATCGCTTACTGCATTAATAGTTAGACTGACACCATCTACACAGATTGAGCCCTTCGCTGCAGCATACTTGGCTAGATTGCCGGGCAATTCGAATTCAAATTGCAAACTTTTGCCTTCAGGTTTTATTGAAAGCACTGCTCCCACGCCATCAACATGTCCACTAACAATATGACCACTGAAGCGGCTGCTTGCCAACATTGCTTTCTCAAGATTCACGCGTGAATCCCTCTCTAAAGAACCTAATGTTGTATGACGCAGCGTTTCCTGTGACACATATGCGCTGAAGTAATTACCACCTAAGTCAACCACCGTCAGGCAACAACCATTCACCGCAATGCTGTCACCAAGTTTGACATCCGCCAATTCTAGTTTCAGTGTTTTTACCGTTAGCCAGTATTCCTCACCAACTTGTTGCAGGTTTCTGACAGTACCGGTTGCTTCTATTATTCCTGTGAACATTTCCTATCAATATCTCATTGACCCGCCCTCAGGGTCAGTTTTATATCTTCTCCAATCTTTGTGAGCTTCTGGACGGAAAACCCCTGACATTCATCGAGCGATTGCAGGCCCGTGATAGCCAATAAAGGTTTGCCGTCGCTGCCGAGTATTTTTGGCGCAATGTATAGAATCAGCTCATCCACCAGCCCAGTCTCTATGAAGGCACCACTTAATGAGGGTCCTGCTTCAATTAAAACTTCATTGCAGGAAAAATCAGAGGCCAGTGATTCTAGCACAAATTGTAGGTTTACTCTTTTGTCACAGCTACCTGTCTGAATAATCTCCACATTGTCCGCTAGAGTTTTTGCTATAACATCTTCATTAAGCGTATAGATTTTTACGAGACCGCCGCTGTTTAAAATACGGGCGGTGCCAGGTGTCTGTAATTGGCTATCAATGATGACACGCAGAGGCTGCTGTTCTATCAATGTAGCATTCAATTTCCTTTCTTCATCACTAATAGAAAGATCCGAGCTGCGTACGGTAAGAAATGGGTCGTCAAAGAGCACAGTATTTATTCCGGTGATAACTGCACTCGCACTGGCGCGAAGTTTTTGCACATCACCTCTGGCCGCCGTTCCAGTGATCCACTTGCTTCGCCCATCAGCCAGAGCTGTTCTTCCGTCCAGACTCATAGCGAGTTTCAAACGCACAAAGGGAAGCCCTTCCTCTCTTCGTTTGAAATACCCGGCATTAACCGACCTGGCTTTTTGCTCAAAATCTACCAGGTGATAAACTTCAATACCCGCCCGTTCCATTTGCTCCACACCGCTACCTGCTACAGCTGGATTAGGGTCTAATGCTGCGATAACAACCTGTTGAATTCCGGACGCTATGAGCGATTCACAGCAAGGTCCAGTTCGCCCGGTATGTGAACAAGGTTCGAGACTAACGAAGGCTGTAGCCGCTTTCGCCGACTCGCCCGCTTTGTCTAGAGCGACGACTTCCGCATGCGCCTGGCCAGGCGCAGCATGCCAGCCTTCTCCAATTATGGCGCCGTGTTTTGCAATGACACATCCAACTCTTGGGTTCGGAGTGGCCGTCCATACGCTACTCGACAGCTCTATAGCTCTTTGCATATGGATTGGCCAGTCCGCAACCACTGCGCCAAGTTGCGTATTCGGGACCGATTTCACACCAGTGACTCTTTACGTGTTAATAGAGATGTATAGCTTCGTCCGCTACCCTGCAACCCTCTAGATGCAACGGGGAAGGCAACCGATTCTACCAGAATGGAGGATTTAGTGCAGATTCAGTCTTGACTAGAAGTGTCTTTGGAAAGTCGATCAATTTCTTGTCGAAATTCATTTAGGTCTTTGAAACTACGATATACTGAAGCGAATCTGACAAAGGCTACTTCATCGAGGTCTCTGAGCTCTTTCATCACTTTTTCTCCGACTTCACGTGAAGGAATTTCTCTTTCGCCTGTTGCACGCAAGATAGTTTTAATGCGGTTAATCGCTTCTTCGACTTTCTCGATACTGACCGGCCGCTTTTCCAATGCCTTTGTTAGACCAGCCAGTAGCTTATCTTCATTAAAAGGTTCTCGAATGCCATCTTGTTTGATAATCCTAGGCATGACCAGTTCGGCGGATTCATAAGTAGTGAATCGCTCCTCACAAGTAATACACTCGCGACGACGGCGTACGTGATTACCTTCGGAGACCAACCTTGAATCGATGACTCTTGTATCTACGGCTCCACAAAAAGGACAATGCATGATTCTTATTTCTCCACCATATACTTACTGATATACCGGATAACGAGCACAGAGATCCAATACTTTTTGTTTAATCTCAACAATTTTATCCTCATTACTTATGTCATCCATTATATCGCACATCCAGGTTGTCAGTTCACCTGCTTCGGTTCGTTTGAATCCGCGCGTCGTTACAGCAGGTGATCCGATTCGCAAACCGCTCGTTATAAACGGCGGATTGGGATCATTCGGTACTGCGTTCTTATTCACAGTGATATTCGCTCTGCTCAAGGCTGCATCGGCATCTTTACCAGTCATTCCTTGTTTAACCAGGCTCAGCAGAAATAAGTGGTCGTCAGTACCGTTTGATACCACGTCATATCCACGATCGATAAACCCCTGAGCCATGGTCCGGGCATTTTCAAGCGTCTGTTTCTGATAGATAACAAAATCATCGCTCATCGCTTCTTTAAGGCAAACTGCTTTCGCCGCGATTACATGCATGAGCGGCCCACCTTGGCTTTCAGGGAACACGGCAAAGTTGAATTTCTTTTCAAGTTCTGGATTTGCGCGCGCTAAAATGAGCCCGCCACGGGGGCCACGAAGCGTCTTGTGTGTGGTCGTGGTAGTCACATCGGCAATGTTGACCGGGCTTGGGTAGACACCCGCCGCGATTAAACCGGACACGTGAGCCATATCAACCATAAAATAGGCACCAACGCGGTCAGCTATATCCCGAATTTTTTGCCAATTGACAACTCGCGAGTATGCAGAAAAGCCGGCCACGATAACCTTGGGTTTGTGCTCCTGGGCTAGTCGGTCGACCTCCTCGTAATCTATCTCACCGGTGTCATTTTTTAGGCCATACTGTACCGCATTATAGATTCGTCCTGAAGAACTCACACTGGCACCATGAGTCAGGTGGCCACCATCGGCTAGACTCATACCCAACAGCGTATCGCCGGGTTTCATCATCGCCATGTAGGCTGCAGCGTTAGCCTGAGAACCTGAATGTGGTTGGACATTAGCGAAGTCAGCCTTGAACAGCTCCTTGGCCCGAGCTATCGTGAGTTCTTCCACTACATCGACATTTTCACAACCACCGTAATAGCGCTTACCCGGATAACCTTCTGCATACTTGTTGGTGAGAACCGAGCCCTGCGCTTCCATGATAAAGGGACTGGTGTGATTTTCAGACGCAATCAGTTCTATGTGTTCTTCCTGACGTATTTTTTCTGCTTCGATAGCTGCGCTAATTTCTGGATCAAATTCCGATAGGCTGATATCGCTCTTGAACATTTAGTGCTCCACGGGCCGGGCTGGGAAATTTTTGAAGGCGCTATTTTACATGATGAGCCAGCACACAGCATCATTATTATTCTTTGTCCCCAGTATCCCTTGGTAGACATCACACCTTAAGGCTATGCCATAATAGTGTCCTCATTTTTTCGGATTTGAATACGCTCAGAAGAAGGGAATGCCTCAGTTTGTTTACACCATGAACCGCGTCGGCAAAGTAGTACCGCCGAGGCGCGAGATCCTGAAAGATATCTCACTCTCGGTTTTCCATGGGGCGAAGATTGGTGTGCTGGGTTTGAACGGAGCTGGCAAATCGACCCTGATGCGCATTATGGCTGGAGAAGACGGCGAGATAACCGGTGAGGCACGGGCTCAGCCAGGTATCAAGATCGGCTACTTGCCACAGGAACCGAAACTCAATGAAAGCAAGGATGTACGTGGCAATGTTGAAGAAGGCATACAAGATATCATCAGCCTGATAGAAGAATTCAGCATCATCAGCGACAAATTTGCTGAGCCCATGGATGATGATGCGATGAACAAATTACTAGAACGGCAAGGGGAATTACAGAATGAAATTGATACTGTCGATGGCTGGCGAATAGAGCGAACTCTCGATGTTGCGGCCAACGCCCTGCGAATGCCCCCTTGGGAAGCAGATATCACTACCCTATCCGGAGGGGAAAAGCGCCGGGTCGCGCTGTGTAGATTACTGTTGTCTAAGCCCGACATGCTGCTTCTAGACGAGCCAACCAATCATCTTGATGCGGAAAGTGTAGCCTGGCTGGAGCGCTTCTTGCAGGAGTACCCAGGTACCGTCGTCGCCATTACTCACGATCGCTACTTTCTCGATAATGCCGCCAGCTGGATACTCGAGTTGGACCGTGGCCATGGAATTCCCTATGAAGGGAATTACAGTGCATGGCTAGAAACAAAAGAGAAGCGTCTGCAGACAGAGGAAAAACAGCAAGCGGCAAACAAGCGAACTATCAAATCGGAATTGGAATGGGTGCGCGCCAATCCCAAGGGCCGCCAAGCCAAGAGTAGAGCGCGAATTACTCGCTTCGAAGAACTCAATTCCCAAGAATTCCAGAAGCGTAACGAAACCCAAGAACTATACATTCCACCGGGTCCACGTCTGGGAGACAAGGTAATTAACATAAGCCACTTACATAAGAGTTTTAGTGAAAAACCGCTTATTGATAACTTAACATTTTCTGTCCCTAAAGGGAGCATTGTAGGGGTCATAGGTGGCAACGGCGCTGGTAAAACAACGTTTCTCCGAATGTTGGTGGGCACAGAACAACCAGACAGCGGTTCCATCGAAATTGGCAAAACTGTGAAGTTGGCCTATGTGGATCAGAGCCGCGATGAATTGAAAAGAGACAAGACTGTCTGGCAGGAAATATCAGATGAGCAAGACATTATTCACATTGGTAAGTATGAAATTGCCTCCCGCGCATACGTGAGCCGCTTCAACTTCAAAGGTGGCGACCAGCAGAAATTAGTCAAGCATTTATCCGGTGGTGAACGCAACCGCCTACACATGGCAAAACTCTTGAAACGCGGAGGTAATGTTTTGCTGCTCGACGAGCCGACTAATGATCTTGACATTGAAACACTCCGCGCATTGGAAGAAGGTTTGTTAGCATTTCCCGGCTGCGTGATCGTGATTTCACACGATCGCTGGTTCCTGGACCGCATCTGTACTCACATTCTGGCTTTTGAAGGGGGCAGTAAAGTGGTATGGCGTGAAGGTAATTACTCCGACTACGAGGCGGAACACAAAAAGCGACTCGATGATAATGCCTTCTCTAATGGCATCAAATACAAAAAACTTGGAGTCTAGACAGGAAGTTGCCGCATCAGAGACCAAGATCTTTCTTCATTCGGGCAATCCTGGCATGGGTTTCTTCTTTATCCAGCTTTTTTTCTATTTTTTCTGGTAATGCTTCAGGCTGCTCGATGTCAAGCTGTTCACCGTTGATTACCTGCCTGCACAACTTCGTATAGTGATATGTGAACACCGGGTAGGCAGTTGCTTCCGATTCGTTCGCCAACAAGAACCAGCCCGCGGATTTACCTGCATAATAAACAGCTTCATGGCTCCATTGATACTTGCGCTTAGGCGATGGTGCCGAGCAGGCTTCCAAGTAGGCTTGTCTAGCGGAAGGAAGCCCAAACAGATCTGTTCCTTGTTCACAGGCCCGGAGGATTGCAGCGATTGAAGGCAGGTAATCCTGCGAACGAATGACAACTTTAGCAGCTTGAACAATCTGGGTGGGCGAGTAGTTTTCCAGTATGCTCAGCCAGTATTTTTTGGCGATAGTTAGGCTCTCAGCATCTGCGAACGCCTTGTGATACTGATTATGGTAGGCGAACTCAAATTCCGCGAATACCTGGTTAATAGCATCGACCTGATCAATGCCCTGCTTCTCATCGAAGTCGGGCTGTAGTTCGGGTTGCTTATTCAGCCCAGCTGCGGTCGGCGATGCGCTGGAATCGTTCTTTAATTCTTTGTTGGCTAGATCCAACAAGGGTTTGATCTTCTGCATTCGTTAAATCTACGTTTTTTGTTTGCTTTAACTTACGAGCCCAATCTTGTTTGATGAACCTCAAAAAAACTGTATTCCAAGATGAGTTCACCTGCTGACTATCCTTCCAGTACATCACGAACTCGGGGATACGACTGCGCGCATAGTCTTCATCAATTTCTGCTAACTGCAATATTTCATAACATTCTGTACTTGGTTTCCAATCATCAGCTATAAGTTGAGGGGTATCATCACGACCGAATGACGCGGAAAATCTTGCCCATTGCCGACGAATATGTTCGATAAACTTGGTGTTCCAAGCCCCATGCACGGCGCCACGCTCGCGCCAATAGAGTACGAACTCTGGAATAGCGTCTTCGATAAAGCTTGCGTTTATTTCAGCATTTACAAGAATGCCGACAGCATCCTCACTAGGTCGCCACTCACCTGACATGGTACTAGCCAGCTCAAATGTCCCCTTTCTAGACTGCTCATTGCGCCACTCTTTAAGCGCATGCTTATAGAAAGCATTGCCCCAGGAAAACCTTGCCTGTCCTCTGTCACGCCAGTAATTAACAAACTCTGGTACTAAGTTGCGAATAAATTTTTCCGGAATGGAATGTTGTTTACAGCTCTTTATCCAGTTGTCATCCGGCTGCCAGGTAACCGGAATTAGGGAAGCAGCGCCGCCATCTGCGGTTTGCCTATCCTTCCTCCTACGACTAAACGCAGAATCCTGTACATCGGACGAAGTAGTGTCATCGATGGCAAAAAAGTTTTGCCCGTCGTCTCCTGGTAACGGTTCTATTAGCAGAATACCCAGCATTTGAAGACTATCCAGCACTCGCTTAATATCAACCGGCGTCCAGAATGGAAATATTCCCCGCAATTCGCCATCACTCAACTTGATCCATTCAAGATCTGGATTCAGTGGGCGCTTCACTGCCTCTCGGAAGCCAGCTATCTCCGACAGCGCCTGAAGCATGAGCGCCTCTTCAAGTCCGATCGTTGTAGCCAACGTGGGGGAGATTAATAGGGGCGGTTCGGGCAGCAAAGACAAAGAC
>JAKUTG010000230.1:0-3909 GCA_022447905.1 Pseudomonadales bacterium
ACCTATTGGCCATGGCTCGAAACAATCTCCTGCAATTGCAGCAACTCCGTCCGGTGGAAAGTACAACCGAAGCCCGACTACTACTCGACTGTGCACCTGAAATGACCGAGTTCGAGGTACCGGACCCCTACTTTGGGACTTTAGGGGATTATCGCTTGGCTATGGATCTTATATACGCAGGTGCCCGTGGTTTATTGCAAGAAATCGTGAATGTGAATATAGAGGAGGGCGGTTTGGGCGGTCGCATGCACTGACTGTCTGATGATAGTGGTCAGTTCAACGGTCCGCGCGCTCGATGTAGTCTCCCGTCTCGGTATTGATTCGAATCCGATCGCCAACGCTAATAAATGTTGGGACCACGACTCGCAACCCAGTTTCCAGGACCGCAGGCTTGCCGGAACCGGCGGCTGTCTGGCCTTTTACGACAGTCTCTGTTTCAGCCACTTCAAGCGCCACTGTCGCCGGAAGCTCGACTCCGATCGGCTGTTCGTTATAGAAATTGATTTGCACTTCTTCATTGGGCAGGAGAAAACCCTCCTGACTAACCAACACATCCGAGCCTAATTGAACCTGTTCGTACGACTCTAGATCCATGAAAATATAATCGCCACCATCAGGATACAGGTATTGCATTTGCCGAGGCTCAACGCGGGCTTTTTCGATCTTATCTTCAGATCGAAAACGTTCGTTCATTTTAGTTCCGATGTTGCTTTCCTTTAATTCTAACTGTACAAAGGCCCCACCTTTACCTGGCTTTACATGCTCCTTCTTGAGTACACGCCATAGTTTTCCTTGATGCTCAATAAGGTTGCCAATTCGAACGTCGGATGCTGAAATCTTCATACTCGATTAAACAGTTATGTGGATCGGGCGAGTCTAGTACCTGAAGGTGCTAACGGCAACAGCGAGATGACTTTGAAACAAACTGACGCAGCAATGAAATTCGACGGAAAAGTCTTTCTTAAGACAGTCAGCCACTCACCAGGTGTTTATTTGATGGTTGATTCTGACGGCAGATATCTCTACGTCGGCAAAGCGAAGAACTTGCAACGCCGATTGGGAAGTTATTTTCGACGCAGCGGCTTACCTGACAAAACAAAGCTGATGATGTCCCAGGTAAGCTATATAGAGACGCGCATTACCCACACCGAAAGGGAAGCATTGCTACTGGAAAACGATCTAATTAAAGAAAAAACCCCCCGTTACAATGTGATTTATAGAGACGACAAGAGCTATCCCTATATTCGGGTAACTACCGATCATCTGCAGCCAGGCATCAGTTTTTACCGCGGTAGCCTAAAACAACCAGGCACCTTTTTTGGTCCATATTCCAGCGTCGCTGCAGTTCGAGAAATACTGTCCCAGCTACAAAAGGTAATTCCGGTACGCCACTGCAGCGATAACTATTTCAGTAATCGGAGTCGTCCTTGTTTACAGTATCAAATCAAACGCTGCTCGGGACCTTGTGTCGGTCTGGTTGACCCCAGTGTCTATGCAGACGATGTACGTCAAGTGATTATGCTGCTTGAGGGTCGGGATGACTCGCTGGCCGAGTTGTTCACCGAAAGAATGGAAGGGGCAGCGAGAATTCTTGACTATGAGACCGCTACTGACTACAGGAACCGTATTTCGGCGTTGCGAGAGATCCAATCGAGGCAACACAATCTTCTCCCTAATGATAGGGAAATCGATGTAGTAACGGCTATTGAGCGCAATGGAACCATAGATGTATGTGTTATGTTTGTTCGTGGCGGTCAAAACCGGGGAGACCGTCATTATTTGTTCCGTCCTCGTCTAGGGCAGAATTCAAAGGAAGTATTAGCAGCATTTTTGCCGCAGTTCTATTTTCGTAACTCGATACCAAGAGAAATTGTCGTTGCACCACTCCCTGGAGCTGTCGACACTTTAGCTAGCCTTTTCACTGAGAAGGCAGGACATAAAGTTGTTATTAAATCAAATGTGCGCGGTCGGCGGGCACAAGCACTGACACTAGCTCGGAATCAGGCAGAGGATCATCTGACACGTCATTTGGCTAGTAAGGAGAGTTATCAATACCGATTTTCGAGTTTGTGCCGAGACCTCAATGTCAAAGACGACGCGGAACGAATAGAATGCTACGACATTAGTCATACAGGGGGAGAAGCTGTGGTCGCGTCACGGGTTGTCTTCAACCGGGACGGGCCGGATACATCCGAGTATCGACGGTTCAACATAAAAGAGGCAATGCCAGGCGACGATTATGGAGCATTGCGGGAGACACTGACTCGTCGATTTCGTAAGGTTTCGGAAGGGCGGGGACTTACACCGGATATTCTGCTTATCGATGGAGGCAAAGGACACCTACGGATTGCTCGAGAAATCGTAGAAAGACTGGTCCCTAATGAATTATGCTTGGCTACTATCGCGAAAGGTACTGGAAGAAGGCCGAGTCTCGACCGCGTATACGGATATCGAAACCATAGGATGTCTGTTCTCCAAACAAGCCAAACCTCGCTGCACTTAATCCAACAGATTCGGGACGAGGCCCACCGATTCGCGTTAACAGGTCACCGGCGGCAGCGCTCCAAAAGACGCACAGAATCGTCACTAGAGCAGATACCAAGTATTGGCCCTAAACGTCGTCAATCTTTATTGCGACACTTCGGGGGTCTCAAGGCCATCGAGCATGCCGGTATGGATGAACTGAGCCGCGCACCCGGGATTAGCCCGAATATCGCCAGAGGGATTTACGAGTATTTCCATTAATAGCATTCGATGATTAGTACTGTCCCGAATTTTCTAACTCTCCTGCGCATCGCACTGATTCCGTTTATTGTGGTGCTTTACCTGACCGGTGCGCCTGGTATTTGGGTCGCGGGCGTATTTTTGTTGACGAGTGCGACAGATTGGCTAGATGGTTTTCTTGCTCGGCGTATGAATCAGGTTTCGCCATTTGGTGCGTTCCTCGACCCAGTTGCTGATAAGCTGATGATTGCGGTGGTGCTGGTGATGCTGGTCAGCGATCGACAGGTGCTTAATGCGACTTTAAGCCCGAGTGTTTTTGCCGTCGTTATCGCAATCATAATTGGCCGAGAGATTGCGATTTCGGCATTGAGGGAATGGATGGCAGAAATTGGAAACCGTACCCGAGTCACGGTCAACCAGATGGGTAAGGTCAAAACAACAGTTCAAATGATAGCAATTACCCTTTTGCTATACCAACATGACCTCTGGATAGTACCTGTGTTCCGAGTGGGTGAAGTCCTGTTGTACACTGCGGCCATGTTAACCCTCTGGTCTATGATCAGTTACCTGCGCGCCGCTTGGCCCGCATTGAATGGATTCGGAAAGGAATGATCAGAGTAATTTGTCACTGTGCCGACCATGGCGAACCCAACTGAACGGCCGTCCCACAACTTTGGACTTCGGTACGGCAGTTAGAGGTCTACCGAGAGAACTGGGACTTGCTGTAAAATCCACTATGAAAATGGCGAGCACAACCGTGCTTGGGTTGAGTCAAATGACCCAGTTAAGCCAGAACTGAAATGATCAAATCGGTGTGCCAAACATCTCACTTTATGGCAATTTATGGGATTCAAAGAAAATCGGGTTACCAGAACGGCATAGAAAAGCGAATAATTTCAACAGCGGGAATAGCTCAGTTGGTAGAGCACAACCTTGCCAAGGTTGGGGTCGCGAGTTCGAGTCTCGTTTCCCGCTCCAATTTACCCATTTCTCATATGCCCTGGTTTAACTGATTGCGGGCATGGAAGGGGATCGTCTCGAAGGCTGGGTGGCAGAGTGGTTATGCAGCGGCCTGCAAAGCCGTGGACGCCGGTTCGATTCCGGCCTCAGCCTCCATTCCTTTAGCGCACGATTACGATAAAGTAAATTCGGATTGTGTGTGACGCTCCTATTAAAAAAGGTGGA
>JAKUTG010000231.1:0-3908 GCA_022447905.1 Pseudomonadales bacterium
TGTTGCTTCAATAGAGCCGGCCGCCCATTGAAGTGAGGTTTCCTAAAATCAACCAACCATCCGAGATTCAGCTCAAATGGCGTTTGATCATGCTGAAAATGAATGGTTTTAAGTGCTTCATTAAACTCCATACCTGGCATTATGAATCCTGCTTCCAGTCGCGCCATATCCGTCGCAGTTTCACCATAGGGCTGAATGCCATAGTCGCTGCCAATCTCGTAGAGCGCATCCCAAAGATCTAACGCCAAATTTGGTTCAATCCACAACTCATAACCTAAATCGCCCGTAAAACCGGTGCGGGAAATCATGAGCATGCTATTTGCATTGCCTTGAAATCGGAAGTGACCTATATCGAAAGGTTTAAGATTTTCAATTCCTTCTAACTCCATTTTTTTTAACACTTCGCAACTACTTGGTCCTTGGAATGACAATGCAGCAACCTCATCAGACACGTCGAGAATCGCTATATCTCTGAAACCAAACGCACTCTTGCGCAACCAGGCGAGACTGGGGCTACCACAAGTCAACATGAATTTTTCCGGGCCTAATTTAAAAATAGTTCCGTCATCAATCATTCGACCTTCGTCTGTACACCAACACAAATAGGTCACACGATTTTCTTTCATATTGCTAATGTCACGAGTCACCATGCGATTCAACATGGTCTCTGCGTTCTTACCGCTTATGATATATTTTTGCATAGGGCAAATGTCATACGTAGCACAGCCATTACGGACACAGAAATATTCGTACTCAGCATCATAATAATAGTCAGCAAACTTATAGCCATTCCAACTTGACCAAGCGTTACGAAGATTCAGCGCCGCTTGTCGCGGATGAAAATGAGACTCTTTTAACCGCTCACCGGCGAAAGGATCTGTTGTCAAGTCAGTAGTATCGCTCATAGCTGTAAGGTTTAGCTTATTCGTCATCAAAATCGTCTGCGGGAACCGTATTGGATCGCCTTAAATCAATCAATATTTCGCGCGCTGCGTTGGCACCACACGCGGAAGAAACGCCTCCACCAGGATGGGTAGATGATCCACACATGTACATGTTCCTAACCGGCATACGATACTGCGCATATCCTGGGAAGGGCCTATTAAACAGCAATTGGTCTATGGTCAGTTCACCTTGGAAAATATTGCCTTCGGTTAAACCAACTTCTGCCTCAATTTCAAAAGGCGTTCGAACTTCCATATGAACGATCAATTCTTTGAAACCTGGACTATAGCGTTCAATTTTATCGACAACCGTCTCTCCGAATTGATCTCGTTTCTCTGGAGTCCAGGGTCCGTCGGCTAATTCTGGAGGGCAGTACTGCACAAAGTTTGACATCCAATGTTTACCCGGTGGCGCTACTGTCGGATCCCAAGCAGAAGGAATTACCGACTCAATGAAAGGATCGTCAGACCAGCGACCGTGCTTCCAACAATCGTATGCGCGCTCCATCGTTTCTAATGAACCGACAAATCCCTGACCGCCTCGATTCACATAGCGATTATCTGGAACTCCATTGAATTTGGGCAAACTTGATAAAGCAATATTCACCTTTCCGGAGGAGCCTCGAATCTTGAAGTTTTTGGCTCTGTCGTATATTCCTGGAGGCAGGTCATTTTTATCCATGCACTTCGTAAATGTGCGTTTTGCATCAAGATTGGATACGACGATATCCGCGTGCAGTTCATCACCACCTTCCAGAGCAACGCCCACGGCTTTCTTATTCTTTACCAGTATCTGGTCGACGGCAGCATTCGTGCGAATTTCGCCTCCGTGTTCCTGTAAAGCACCCGCGAGTGATTGCGAAATCGCTCCCATGCCCCCCCGCGCTAATCCCCAGGCACCTATATTTCCATCCACGTCACCCATAACATGATGCAAAAGTATGTATGCTGAACCGGGCGAATAGACGCCGAGAGCAGTACCTATAATCCCCGGACTAGCCATCGCGGCTTTTATTAAATCATGCTCAAAGTAGTCCTCGAGAAAATCGGCTGCACTCATGGTGAAAAACCGGATATATTCGTACAGTTCTTTCTCTCCTAATCCCCAGAATTCTCTCGCTAACCAAAGTAATTCCCTAATATCTCGCAGTCGAAATGAAGTTGGATCGGGAGGCGTTCTCAAAAGAGTCTTGCGAATTAACTTGGCATAGCGCGCCAGATCGGTATGGAAGCGAAACATTGCGTCAGCATCATGAGGGGAAATACGCCGTAGCTGATTGTATTCAGCTTCCTCGGAATTATAACTAACGATGGTTTCACCATTGTCGCCAAAATTAACCGTGCCTAGATAAGGTACCAATACAAGCCCATGACGAGTCAGATTGAGGTCACGGTGAATAGCCTGTCGCATCAGGCTGCAAACGTAAGAGCAGCTAGAATAGAACCATCCTTCTTGCATTTCCCGCGTTACTGAGGCTCCGCCAATGTAATCATTCTTCTCGACCACCAACACATCGAGCCCAGCTTTAGCAAGATATGCACCAGTGGTTAATCCGTTATGGCCTGCTCCTACAATAATAGCATCGTACTTGTGACTCATTTCAACATCTCGTGGGCAGCATTGTGACCTGAGGCACCCACCAGGCCACCACCGGGATGACTGCCTGCCCCACAAACATAGAGACCAGGAATAGGAGTAGCGTATTGCGCTGCTTCATAGGTGGGTCGCATCATGAACATCTGATCAAGGGATAATTCAGTATGATGCCAGTGTCCACCTGTCACACCATGTCTCTGCTCCAGATCCAAAGGCGTGAGAACCTCACTGTACAATATGTGTTCCTTGATATCGGGCGCATAGATGGAAAGAGTATCGATTACTTTTTCTTGCAGAACGGCCCGAGTTTGGTCTGTCCAGCTGCTTTTTAATTCATAAGGGACATACATGACATGGGCCGAAAGCACATGTTGCCCGACTGGAGCTAAAGATTCATTATGCAAACTCGGAATCACAACTTCCATTACAGGTTGTTTGGAACACTCTCCATATTTAGCATCATCGAAAGCGAACTCGATTGCATCCAGATTCGGGGCAATAATCAAGCGTCCATCTGGCTTATCCAGACCAGTAAATTTAGGCACGCCATTGAGTGCTAAATGGAGTTTCGCGACATAGCCTTCGCTGCGCAATCGCCTAATCCTATTGGTAAACTCAATTTCCAGATTCTCGATACCTACTAACTCCAAGAATGTTCGTTTGGGATCAGTCGTTGATACCACTCGATTGGCCGTTATGGTCTCACCGCTTGCTAATTTAACACCATTGGTTTTGAGACCACTCTCATCTGCCTGAATAAGAATTCGGGAAACTCTGGTTCCTGTTCTGATTTCAGCACCTGCTCTTTCTGCCGCTTCTTTCAGTGCAATGAATAAACTTTCTATACCTTCAGCTGGAATTATATGAGCTCCTCCATGCTCACCAGTCATTCTGTAAAGCAGCGATAGAACCGTCGCATTGGGTGAGCGTGGCGCCATTTTTGACCCTATCAAGCCATCCCAACACAACACTGCTTTTAACAAATCACTATCAAAATTTTCGTCCATAAGATCTCGCGCTGGCAATGTCGCTATCCGCATAAATTCGCCCATATCTTCCTTTCCAAGCAAGCGTAACTTTAGGCCCAGCTGTCCGAAAGTCATACGGCTTGGTAAGCTGTTATCACCTATTCTAGGCATGGTCTTGTGCCAGAAAGGAGTGATCAAGATGGTGAATTTCTGCATCACTTGGCGATACTCTATATAGCTCTCTACCTCCGCGACACCAACTCCTTCATCTCCTAGGCCGTTCAACGTGACATGCTCACCTGATGCATTCAGACCAACTGTAGTCAGGGGTGTAGCGCCATTGGTAAAACCATAAGCAGATAAATTGAGATCTTTCGCCACTTTAGTGGAGAAATTGCT
>JAKUTG010000232.1:0-3905 GCA_022447905.1 Pseudomonadales bacterium
TCCAGAATAAATTTGTCGAGTTCGTCAATATGGATGGCGTAAACACCGAGAATATCCTAGAAAGCAAGGGAACAAGCCAGCTGAAAACCGCTACCTTGTTGAAGCGAATCCCTGTTTCGTTGTTACCCCAATCCAGCTGGTTCGAAGTTACTGAAAAATCTGATGATAATAATCAGCATCATCCGCAGCCCAGCTTTAATGAAGATCCAAGGCTGAATCTCATGCTAGACACCCAAACAGGTAACTTGATACATGAAGCATTACAGGCATCTCTGACAAATAAAAATCTTTTATCTGACGACAGCATAGATCTGCAAAGACAACGCTGGCAACAACATTTGTTACGTTATGGATTCGACCTAGATAAAGCTCATCACGCTGTCGCATACATTGAAGACTCTCTTCGAAAAACCCTTTCCAACCAAGAACTTCTATGGATATTTGACCATTCTCAGGAAAAAAGTGTCGCCGAATACGAGCTACAATCAAAGAATGGTGATGTCGTCCAAAATCATATTATTGATCGAAGCTTTTTAGATTCGGAAGATATTCGCTGGATAATCGATTACAAGTCCGCAAAAAAGCCTGACTCAATACCAGAAGAGGAGTTTATAGCAGGCCAGCTCAATCTTTATCGACCTCAACTAAAGAGATATCACGAGCTGTTTAAGGAAGAGAAAAACAAGGGAGTTAAGACAGCGCTACTATTTACCAGCATTGCGAGGTTAGTGGAAGTGGAAATTGATACGCCCTATGACAACTCTGTTTGCTGATGCCGGGACATTCGCTCTTCCTTTACCCTTCATCTATTGCGAAGATACCAGGTGCGTTACGAAGATATCCTTTGTAATCCATCCCATACCCATAGATGTAGCAGTCATGCACCTTAAGACCGACAAAATCTGCTACGATGTTTGAGAGCTTGTGATCATGCAACTTCTCAATAAGTACCGCAGTAAATACTTCAGCGGCTTCTTGTTTTTTACAATACTCTACAATGGATTCCAAGGTTGTACCTTCATCAAGAATATCATCAACCACTAGCACTACTCTGTCTTGCAGAGAAAGTGATGGGTAGCATTTCCAGTCTAAATCGGTACCGTGCGTACTCTCGCGATAGCGGGTCACATGAAGATAATCGAGCTGCAATGGAAAACGAAGGCGCGTTACCAGCTTAGCAGTTGTTATAAGCCCTCCGTGCATAGTGCACAGTAAAATTGGGTCTCTTTCAACTAGAAACTGCGTAATTGCTGCAGCCATTACATCAAGAGCTGCTTCTACTTGTTCCTTTGAATAGATGCAGCGAGCACGAGCATTTACTTCTTTAACTTGTGAGATAGATATCGTTGGCATCAGGCCTCTTTATTTCCCGCCTCTTTCAATCCATCAGCTATAATCCCATCTATCCCATCTATGGTAGTCGTCGGAAATGCAAAATCGGCCTCATGAGAATGCACAATATCTATGACTTTTAACATCACATCCTGCTTAATTTCGTGAAACCGAATCCAGTCGGTAGTCCTCGTAAAGGTATAGATGAAGAAATCCAGAGAGGATGGGGCATAGCTGTTAAGGTTAACTATTAATGTCTGTTCTGTATCGATTTCGCTATGGGCCAGCAACATGGTTTTTACGTCTCCTACAATTGCACCCATCTTGTTCGCATCTTGATACCGAATTCCTATAGTTTCATAGATACGACGATTACTCATGCGGGAGGGGTTTTCTACTGCCAAAGTATTAAATATGGCATTGGGCACATACAAGGGCCGTTTATCGAAAGTCCGGACTATTGTTAGCCTCCAACCTATACTCTCCACAGTTCCTTCTATATCCCGATCGGGTGATCTGATCCAGTCCCCGATGGCAAATGGCCTGTCGAGATAAATCATCAAGCCGCCAAAAAAATTGGATAACAAATCTTGTGCGGCAAACCCGACCGCAAGCCCACCAACTCCTCCAAAAGCAAGTAAGGCGGTAATTTCTATGCCCACCGTGGGCAAAGCAATAAGAGCCGCTGAAATTACAACTGACAGCCTCAGTAATTTAGCTAATGCATGCAGCGTTGTTGAATCAAGGCGAGTCTCCTCAGGAGCGGGATCCGCCTCCACCCTTTCAAGGAACTTCGTCTCAGCCAGTGAGATAAATTTTACAAAGAAAAACATTATCAGCACGATAAACGTGAGCTGCCGCATACTTTCCAGATTTGAGGCAGAGAACAAGTCTATTCCGAGGTAGGCGTCACTGATTTGGATAGCCAACAAAAGACCCATGATCAGAATAAACCAACTCAAAGGGGCCCTTGCGGCCTCAAACACGGCGTCATCCCAAACGTTTTCAGTTTTTTCTAAACGACGGCCTAATATTTTAAGCACATACATAGCAATAAATCTGACCATCAACGTGGTAGTGACCACGAGGAATATTTCAATTCCCCAGCCTAGCTCTCCCAAGCTATCTAGTGATAAGAATCTGTCCATCGTTACTCCTCACTTATGTTTTCGTTAGTGAACACACCATTTCACAAGCGGTCAACCATTTTTCTTCATTATAAAGATTCGCAATCTCTGGCGCTGGCTTGGCACGCAATTTGTGAAGCTTCCTGCTGCCCTGTATCTCATTACGCTCCAACCAATCGGAAACCGACAATGCTGACTCGCGATCATTGCATACCAGTACCATATCGCAGCCAGCTGTCAAAGCTAGCTTGGCTCGGTATTCGGCAGTTCCGGCTAACTTAACAGCGGTCATTGATAAATCATCACTGAACACGGCACCTTGAAAACCTAACTCTGTGCGAAGTTTGCGGTTGAGCCAAAAATTCGAAAACCCCGCCGGTTCTCCATCTACTGCCGGGTAGATGACATGTGCCGACATAATCCCGCCCAAACGACTAACGCAATTAGCAAATACCTTGTAGTCTGCCCCCATAATTTCATCCGCTTCGCGTTCGTCTCGCGGAAGTTCTTCATGAGAATCTGCCTCTACTGATCCATGGCCAGGATAATGCTTCCCGATTGCCACCATACCTGCCTTATTCATACCACTAATATAACTTTCAGCCAGGTCTACGGTATCTTCGACCGAGGGGCTAAAAGCCCGATTTTCGATTGCTCGACTAGCGCTGTTATATAAATCCAGCACCGGAGCAAAGCTTATATCAACTCCATGATGCATCACCTCAGCTGCCATAGCCCATGCGCAGTGTTCCGCTACCAACTTGCCTCTATCTGCATCACGGGCATAAAGCTGACCGATCGAATACAATGGGGGAAGAGAAAGAAAACCTTCGTAGAATCTCTGTACCCGGCCACCTTCTTGATCAACCGCGATCAAAATGTCCTGTTTGCATTCTCTTATCGAGGCCGTGAGGTCTGTTAATTGAGATGGAGAGATATAGTTTCTTTTGAACAGGATCACTCCGCCGACCGACGGCCTATTCAAAAGTTCACATTCAGCCATAGTGAGGGCTGCACCTTCAAGATCTAGCATTAATGCACCGACAGTGCTTTGGTTTTCTTTCATGTGGTTAAGTTTCTTGTGAATTATCAGAATTATCACAAATTAAAAAGAAGCAGGTAAAGGAATTTCCCAACAAATAAAAGCAGATTTATCGATTAGTCAAATAGTTATGAATCGGTCTTAATTCATTAACTAAAGCCGTGATAAATGCTAATCAAAAATTGCTTTCTCTTTTGAGTTAAAAGTATCTATAGTGAACGTTCGCCCCAAGATTTAAATAATTACAAGTGAGGGTTTATAAGCAGTCTTTTGATTTAACTCCGGATACACAGCAATGAATAATCTCTTACCAGAAGTTGCAGTCTGGTATCAAGATGTTGCTAACGGCTGCTTATTTGAAGTCGTAGCAATAGATGAAGCCAGCGGCACCATCGAGTATCAAA
>JAKUTG010000233.1:0-3894 GCA_022447905.1 Pseudomonadales bacterium
CCGCATCCGAAAATACTCAGTAGAGGACACTAATAACTTATTGGACATCCGCTCACCCCTCGATTAGTGGCAGGCTGCGGCCTTCGTGTGCGCTTTGGAAAGCAGTGTCAACTATCTGCTGACCCAGGCGAGAGATAGCAGGAGCAAGAGGGCCTTCGATTGACTGGTCAGTATCGAGGCAATGCACCACGTATTGGATCGGGTTCTGAAACGGCGCGCTAACCGAATCAACGTCTAGGTTAATGCCTTCTGAATGCTCATGCGATTGCAACCGAATAGTCGACTCGTAGTCGTAATTAGCAATGGTTCCTTCAGTCCCCACGATGACGAATCCGCATTTGGGTTGCGGCTGGTGCGTCCAAGGGTCGGTGAATGTACCCCATCGCGTTTCGAATTTTGACAGCCCATGGGAATAGCGCGCGATGGTGATGCTATGCTCATCCACCTCCAGACCCTGGGGAACATGGGTCATCGAAGTGACTTCGAGTGGCGCGCGGCCTCCCTGATACCAGGTGCCCAGGGTGGTGCCGTAGCCGAGGTAGTCCAACAAGGAACCTCCGCCGAGTGATGCCTTGTAGAACCAACTGTGGGGCTTGCCAGCCTCAACTTCTGCAGTGGTTGTTTCGATTTTGTCGGCAAGGTGCCATAGTGGACCACGATTGCCATCATAAAAGTGCACTTCAAGTACCTCACCGATCCGTCCTTCGTCGATTAGCCTCTTCGCAGTGATATGAGGTGGATACCATGCCAACGGCCAATTAATAGCCAGGCGCTGGTCTTTGTCCATTGCGGCAGTCATTCGGTCGGCTTCAGCCAAGCTCGAGGCAAAGGGCTTTTCCATGATGATGTGGGTACCGAAAGGTGCGATCTGTTCGATCGTCTCGGCGTGCCGCCCCGTTGCCGGACACAGCAGTACAATATCGGGTTTGGTGGATTCAATGCAGGCTCGAAAATCCGTGAACACGGCTTGTGGAGAGATGCCAAAATTCTCAATGCTTTGCGTCATTTTTTCCGGCGTCTCGTCACATATCCCCACAATTTCAGCGTTGGGATGCTCGAACGCCATGCGCAGATTATCCCCCATGTGAAAGTGTTCAAAATCGATTCCGGCTATGCGCCATTTCTTATTCATTGTCTCTCCTTAGCCCACAATAGAAACCAATCTTGACTTATGGTCTCTGGCAATCAAAAAGGGCAGAAATGGTTTACACTTCTGCCCTCTTGGAACGATCTGAGTAAAAACAAAAAGCGAGTGAAAGCTCTATGAAGAGAGTCGCGCCGCGTTCATTTTGATCCAGACATCCCGATTATTTACTTAAGGTTCGAATAGTAAGTCGAACTCATCATGTAGGCTTCGATTGAAACCCCGACAGGGTATTTTTCCCTAAGTGCAGCCCAAGCCGGGTCGGCCGCAAAACCAGCCCATACTTCCTGGCGATGAGCACGGTCGCGATAAGCCAGCATCCATACCAGGGTGTTCGGATCATCGAGTCGCTGCCACACCGCAACCACTTCGGCTCCGTGCTTCTCAAAAATTGCGACCTCTTCTTCTCTGAAGCGCTGGTGAAGATCATTGATGCCGCCCTCGCCGTTGACTGCTGCCTCTGCTGTGTACATACGAAGCTCGAAACAGCGGGCGTCTGAGCCTACATTGGCTGAAAACTCATCTGCCAACTGCCCGGCGGGACCACACGGTTGAGGCGCTTGACCCGCATTCGCCAAGCTAATGCAGCCTAGACCCATAATTATCAACATTATTTTTCTCATTTTTATCTCCTTGCTGAGTACAAAATTTACAGTCAGTCTTCTAACATTATTCTATTGAAAAAACCCAAATCGCTGCTCCACCCTTCGGTGCGTCGTTCACAGGCATGTCTTCCTCTTCGGCAAACAAATTATACATCCTGTTCCAGTCATTAACATGGTACCCAGTTTGGCCAACTCCAACAGCCAAATACTGAATATTATCAACTGCATAGGTAATAATGGTTGAGCTCGGTACATTATCAAGATTGGTTTCCCACAAAATTTCGCCGGTGCTTTCATCAAAAGCTCTAAGAGCCCGATTTAAATCACCTGCGAAAACTATTCCGCCCGCTGTGGCTAGAATTGAGCTAATAATTGGACTCGGCTGCCTATAGCGCCAAGAGAATTCTTGCTTTCCTAAATCTACAGCCTGGATACGCCCCATGTTGCCATTACTTTCGGGGTGAAGCGCTTCAGCCATGAGCACACCAGTGGTTAGAATTTCATATCTGCCTTCAGGACCGGCTTCGATACATCCCTCATTCAACGGAACGAATAATTGATTCGTTTTCGGATTGAAAGCCGATGGCGGCCAGCTTTTAGACCCATAGTGATTTGCACAGATAAGGCGCGTTTCCTCCGGGTTTGGAATAGTCGCCGGATTAATCGTTTTATAACCTGAAACTGGATCAATCGAAGTCACAACATTTTGTAAGCCCATATCGATGGAAAACATATATTGACCACTTGCAGCATCAACCGCATCGAGAATACCAAGCTTTCCAATGTTGATTACTGCTTTGCGAGTTTCTCCTTTGAAAGGAATGTTTACGATCTGGCGCTCAAAGGCCCAATCCAAATCCCATTGATCATTGGCCAGGTGCTGGTAATACCACACAAGCTCTCCGGTATCAGGTTTCAGGGCTATGGTAGCGTTTGTATACAAAGCGTCATTAGTAATACCGTCAATTCCTAACGGGTAAAGCAACGGGCCCGTGTCCTAAGTCGGCGCCACGCCGAAATAGGCAAGATTCAATTCAGAGTCATAAGCCCCCGCGTTCCAAACAGATCCACCGCTTCGCCCTTCGATTGGCAGCCCATTCCAGGTGTTACCACCAGGCTCTCCCGGTCGCGGGATGGTATTAAACCGCCATTTCTTTTCTCCGGTATCGATATCCAACCCCAAAACCCAGCCCCCTTTGGCGATTCGCAGTGATGTAATACCTTGCATTACCGTATTGCCAACAACAAAAGGTGCCATTCGTAAGTGATATCCACTTAATCCCTCTTCAGTCTCAATTTCATGATCCCAGATCAGCTCGCCGGTTTTCGCGTTAAGCGCCAATACATGGAGGTCAGAAGTCGGCACATAAACCCTACCTGCATGCAATGCAACTCCTTTCTTCTGGCTGGCGCGAACTTCTGACTGGTGTTGGTATCGCCAAAGCAGAGAGCCATTAGTTGCGTCTATTGCCAACACCGTGTCGGGAAATGTGAAAAAAAACATGATGCCATCGTGCACTAATGGGCCCGGATTGTTTTCACCGACCTGTAGGGGCATTCGCCAATTCAACTTTAATTCGTTGACCGTTTCTCGATTAATCTGATCAAGTGAACTGAAGCCCTGGTTGTCGTAACTGCTTTGCCATAACAGCCAGTCTTGGGCCGGTGGGTCGTTCAACATAGCATCTGTTACTGGGGTTAATTTTTGGAGTACTGCTGCAGCGCTTCCGGCAATACTTGTCTCGATTTCTACCTGCCGGTTTCCGTTTAGGTCAGTTAATACTGCGTCAGACTCGAGACTAAGCCGGTTTACTGGTGCATTCGGTGCTGCTGGCACCCCATTGAAAGAAAGAATATAGGCAGCAATCGCAGCATAGTCTTCGTCATCCAATCTACTGTCACCACCCGGTGGCATCTGTCGAAGCTCTATAGCGAGTTCATTCAGGGGGGCTGCGCTCCATTTTGTTGCAAAAGATTCACCAGACAGGTGCGGGACTACCGCGGCACCTTCAAGGTTTAGCCCGTGGCAAGCGGCACAATTTATCTCGTATGCAGCCTTACCTTCTGCAACTTCCGGAGCGGTAATACTGCTCGTTTCCGGTCCCGGGGGCCGAGCTGTAGCAACTGGCATCAGGCATTCCCATA
>JAKUTG010000234.1:0-3892 GCA_022447905.1 Pseudomonadales bacterium
GTTGTAGGGGTTATAGTTGAAACGATCATCAGGGCTGGTCCAGCATCTAAAATCCCCGGGTGATGCGCCACTTTGCCCTTCGGTAACCGTGAAGTTGCCGCATCCAGGAACTACACCACCGTAAGCTAAACGGCCTTGAGGTGTACCAGAAGATCCACCGAATGAAGGTCTTGCTGCTGTTTGTTTTCTGGCGGAATTGTGGAGATCCTCAATTTCTACCAGTGAGGCGCCTATCATGAATGAGCCGCCTTCAAAAGATCTGCCAGCTGTAATCTGATAGCTGCTGGCTAGGCCGCCGCCATCAAAATATTCTCCAGTCTGCGCTTGAAACTCGACACCATCGTAATCATCCTTGGTAATGATATTGATTACCGCGCCAATAGCATCAGAACCGTAGACAGCCGAAGCACCATCTTTCAATATTTCAATCCTTTCGACAGAAGCTGTCGGGATGGTGTTAAGGTCAACCGAGCCATTCGCACCCGTTCCGCTGTTTATCCATCTCTTACCGTCTACCAGGATAAGTGTTCTACCACTGCCTAAATTGCGGAAGTCCATTCGAACCGATCCTTCTCCGCCATTGTTGTAGTTTCTATTTAAACCTGACCCCTGAGAAGGCATCTCCTGGAGTAGTTCACCTATAGATATTTTTCCCGAAATATCTATAGCCTCCCGGTCGATAATCGCCACTGGTGAAAAACTGTCAGGATTTGCTCCCCTGATTCGGGTACCAGTCACTGCAATTTCTTCTATCTCCTGCTGAGCAATAGCAGTTTGCAGGCCGCCACTTAATAGGTAGCCCCCAACTGCAAGAATTAGATACTTTAAATAACCTTTCATAACCTCCCCCGTAAGGAGTCTGCTAGCGCACACCCCATTTTTTTAATTTAGATATTTAAGGCAAAAAAATGCGACGAAAAGCTAATTTTTCGTCACATCCTTATGGATGCGAATAATAAGGGGATTCGGACGTTAAGTCCAGCAAGTCCCTTAATAGTACAAAATTCTTAATTGATTGAATTTTAAGGCATAGTTTCCAAACAAAGGACAAATCATTTTAAAAAGAGGACTATATTTGCTCAAGAATTCGAGCAAATGCTCAATGGTTCCTAAATTAGCGAAGAATCTGCAGGACAGTGTTAATTAACAACCGACAAAAATCGTCGCTTACAAGAGGGGACTCTGAACCCTTTTAGCGGGCTGAACAGCAGTCTTGAAAGGGGGCTCTGGAGTATTCTGCGTGGAATGGTCTAGCGGAATGCGATAATTTACTCGGAAACTCCAGTTTTTCTTAAACTGGCAGACTAAAATTGTCTGAACTTTCCACTCAAAATAAACGGGAGAAATTATGCCAAGGCTCAAAGAAGTCCCAAAGAACAAGGCTAACGCTTACATCAACAAATATTACGATGCACTATTTGGCGATAGGGATCCAGCACAGGAGCCGGGCACAGCAACTGGTACTCCGGGTAATTGGTGGACGGTTTTTGCATTAGTGCCCTACATTTTCGAACATGCCACCAAACACTTTGGGATGTTTGGGATGTTTGCTGATAAAAGTGTCAGTCAGCTTGATGGAGTTACAAGAGAGTTAGGAATAATGCGTGCCGGCTACACTCAGGGGAGTCAGTTTGTATTTTCACAACATTGTAAGGCCGCGCGCCGTTTTGGTATTAGCGATGAAAAAATCGCAGCGATACCCTACTGGGAGGTTTCACCTATTTTTGATGAGAAAGAACGTGCTGTTCTAGCCTGGACCGACGCGCTAATTTTGCAAGGCGGCCGTGCGTCCGATGAATTATTTGAAGCTTTGCACTCTCATTTATCTGACGAAGATATACTAGAACTAACTTATCACGTTATGGGATACAACTTGCATGCCGTCTGTTGTAAAGCTCTGCGTTTGGAGTATGACGATGTTCCTGAACGCATTTGCGAGGTACCAGTTCCAGCTGCTGGTGAGGTTGCTGATTGGGCAGGTAAGGCTTGGTCAGAATGAATCTGTGCTGATAAGACTCTTAAATCTTGAAATTAATCCGACAGGCCGACTAAATCGTTATAGGCTTGAAAGGTGAGCCTTGTTGGAGGAGGTTCGGATTTTCCTGATTGACTCAGAGCGGCGTAGCTGCCTTGCAGCGCCTTGGTAGCTGTGAGCAGAGCGCTTATTGGTCGTAACACCACCTGGTAGCCAAGATCTGCTAACTGGTTTAAGGCAAGTTCCGGAGTTTTACCTTCCTCTACCATATTCGCTACAAGCACTGTATCTGGAAACTCTTGCTTGATAATTTCCATTTCTTCGATACTTTCGGGAGCCTCAATGAACAGCATATCGGCGCCTGCTTTAAGAAAAGCTTCGCCTCGTCTAAGAGCTTCATCTAAACCATGTGTAGCTCTAGTATCAGTACGAGCCATAATCAGAAACTCTTTAGACTGGCGCGAGCGCACTGCGATCCCTATTTTGCTAACAGCCTCCTCCAAAGTTACCACTTGCTTTTTATCCATATGACCACAGCGCTTGGGGCTGACTTGATCCTCGAGCTGAATACTCTGTACACCGGCCTGTTCGTAGGCATTTACCAGGCGTGCTACGCTGTGCTCGCCTCCATAACCATTGTCTCCATCAGCAATAAGAGGTGTATCACCTACAGCTGCTACGATTTGCCGAGCACGCTCTGTCATTTCAGATGCTGTGACTAGGCCAATATCAGGTTTTGCCAGCATAGAACCAGATACACTGAATCCTGAAAGATAGAGCGCTTCAAATCCAGCTTGTTTCGCGATGAGCGCTGAAAGCGCATCGAAGGTGCCCGGAATAAGGAGGGACTTTTTAGACTTCAATAATGTACAAAGCCTATCGCCAGAGGGGTCAGAAAAAGAAGTGGTGTTTCCCAAAAGGTTTCGATATCCCGGTATAGTGGTTTATGTAGATCTGTATATTAAGGCGTTGTACTTGTCCAATATCTTTTGGAATTAGAATTACTTTTTGTATTTAGAAAATAGAAAGCCTGGGTATAGAGTTATCCGCCATTATGTAGCTGTATTTAAGGAGATAATAAAGCTTTTGCGGACACGCTTAACGAAACCTCGCTTTTACCTGGAGCCGCTGTGGGTGCTTCGAATTGGGGATTATCAGGTTGGGCTGATTCCATCATTGCCATCCTCGGCTGGAAAAAACCAGGATTTCTATTACCGTTAATTGTAACTTCCACGAGGCTCGCGGAACTTTTATTTAACAATTCGGCTGTTTCGTCAGCTCTGCTTTGCAATTTTTCTAACGCAATTGACAACAGTGAATCTGAAGTTTGATCAAACGTCTCCCCGGACAGGCTGTAATTTAATCTGTTTATCTCCAAGCCCATAGATTGTAACTGACCTACTGTTTCCAACAGCACGTCACTATTTTTGCTGCTTAGTTGCAAGCCTTGCTGCGCACGCCATATCGGGTTTTGGATATCATCACGCAAAGGCCTGCCAGGTCGGAAAATATACATGTAATACTGACCAGTTGAATAATCAATTTCCGAAATGGCTTCTACTATCTCAAGAGTGCTTGCCATTTTTGCATTAACGTCATTTTGTAAAGCAATCTTGTCTCTGCCTTGGGCTGAATATGCTAGTGCCGCATTTAGCGTGTCCTGTTCAACACTTGTTTGCTCGGTTACGCTCAGATTTAATAATAACTGACCGGAGTCAAGATCAGTCAAATCAAAAGGATTCTGTGTAAAGCCAGAAGTTGAAGCTAAGGTAAATAAAAGACTAGAAACGAAAACGCTAAGTTTAATTATAGTCATAGCTATCTTAGAAAAGTACTTGGATGTGGATTGATAAAAAATTCATTGATACATGAAATTGATGATTAATACTAGTGTTGATTAAATAGGCAATTCTCGGA
>JAKUTG010000235.1:0-3882 GCA_022447905.1 Pseudomonadales bacterium
CGGCCATAGTTCCTGTGGCCTGGGCACGCCAGATTTCAAACTGGAACAAACGATCGCGTGCCGCGCTATAACCCTGAGCAAAAAACAGATCGTGTTCGGTCTGAGCGTAAATGTGTGAAATTCCCCAATGATCTTTCAGTATTTCTACAGGCTGGTCGAGCCCCTCGATAACAATAGGTCCACCCTGTTGTGCAAATACTGAACTGATTATTTGAAACAGAAAGAGACTGACGATGATCGCTCGTCTAAATCCCACTATCATAATTGAATACCTCTTTTCTGGTTCATTTAGCAGTTAACGCTCTTCAAATCTGAAACAAGTCCAGCGTAACTGGTTGGGCAGGAATGATTCCCAACTATACCCCGGGACATCTAGGCTGCGAATTCTGTGAGTAAGCGCAGCGCGAACTCAGCGCGTTTGACAGGAACAAAAACGTGATCGTGATAGTGAGCGGCAATGATGTTCGCCGAAATACCATTGCTGGCCAGCTTGTAACTCACTGCCGCCGCAAATCCTACGGCATTGAGGTTTGAGTGAATTGATAGGCTGATGCCTTTAAAAACAGAGTCATATCGAAGCCCCGCGCCATCAGCCTTGTCCCTATTGAGAAGTAGGCTAAGTCCTTCTGCTTCCTGGTAACTGGCGAGCGGTTTCAATTCAGCAAAGTCACCGTATTTACTATCGGGTATCGAACAAAATACGTATTCACCCTCGATAAGCCTGGGCTGCATTAGCGAGAGAAGCTTATCAAGGTCGGTTTCTCCGGACATAACTGATTGCTAAACTACAGCTTATAACTCGCCAGCAATTTCCTCATAAAATCCGGGGATGCTCCGGTTCATAAATAGACCGTTTTCCACTTGGGTCCAGCTCAAATTCGAGTCCTTAATTGCTTCTGGTGCATCGCCAGCAACAAGGCCTTGCCGGACCAGTTCTGCCATGCGTATCCGAACGGCTTCCATCTGATTCCGAAAATTTAGCACGTCGCGACGATCCATAACTTCTCCGTGACCCGGAATTGCTGTGTTCCAGTCAAGTGACAGGATATTGTTCATTGTGTTCACCCAACCGCGACTGCTGCCGCCATTAGCGTAGTCGATAAAAGGCGCTGTGCCATGCAGCAGATCTCCGCCATGTACCGTCTTTAAATCAGGAAAATACACTACTGAATCGCCATTCGTATGCCCACGTCCCATATAGTAAGCCCGTACTTCTGCCCCTCCCAAGAATACTGAGGTTTGATCAGTATAAATCAACCCGGGAAGCCCATCCTGGTCACCCCGGATCATGTTATCTCTGGCGTTCTTGTGAGCGATAACATCAGCAACCTGCAGAAAGCTGGCATTGCTTCCCGAATGATCGCCATGGTGGTGGGTGTTGATCACATACTTAACCGGCAAGTCGCTTACTGTTGCTACTAACGATTGGATCTCATCGAAATCCTGAGGATACTTGTCATCGATCAGAATGACTCCTTTTGCTGTGACACGAACCCCGATATTGCCCCCAGGACCTGTAATGACATGCAGTCCGTCCTTAACCTCCGCAATACTAAGACGGTCCTGTGCAATGACGGTAAATGGGAAAAATGTTACTAAAAAAACAACGATCAGCCTGCTCTTAAGAATTATTTTCATAACGCTTCAACCTTATTCGGATCCTTTGATTTGTTTCATACTCTAGCCCGGATGCCATAAGTACACTATTGACGACAGCAACGCAATGAACGGAAGGTAGCCAGTTGTCAACCGCAAATCCCCTTTAAGATCGCGGCCACTAGATAGAGATTACCTAGTCCGACGTTATCCGCACTAACTTAATATTTGGCTTTCCGGAGTAGACAAACCCGGGCGCTATTAGTGAGAAAAAGTAACCAGCATGGCAGACTGTGCCAAGTTATTATTTAGTGAGCAACCGAATCCGAAAACCCATACATAACAATGACTCCCGAAACAATAAGCAAGATACCGGCTATCGCTGGCAGATCCAGCTTCTGGTTGAATAGACCCCAACCTATTAGAGTGATCATCGCTATACCAACGCCAGACCAAATAGCATAAGCCACACCAATTGGGATAGTACTTAGAGTTAGAGACAGAAAATAGAACGCCGCGATGTAACCAACTACAACAATTATCGATGGCACAGGCACGGTAAAGCCTTCGCTTGATTTTAGAGCGGAGGTGGCAATGACTTCAGAGGTGATCGCGACAAATAAGTAGATCCAGTTATTCATAATTCCAATTTCCCTTAGAGACCGATGTTAAATTCACCTCGCTTCTTCGGCAAAATGGTAACAATGCTAAATGTTTAAACTCGGTTTCACTTATTGTTGGGGTATGATGAAATAACTATCTAGCAAACAGAGTTATTTCACCCTCTCAAGACCGCGACAGCCTGAATGTAGAAAATGGCTGCAGGTTATTGATTGCATCTAATCCTTGCTCGGGCAACCAGGCAAACTGGCGCACTTCAATACTGTCAGTATCTATGTCGAATATCGAAAACCCATTATTTTCGATGGGGCTTGCCCGTTCTTCCACGTCCAGATCGATCGGCACAGTAGCACCAATACCGCGCGCAGAGCTTGGCCATCCGGTACCGGTGCCGATCGGGCCTGCAAGGATTGTCTGAACGGGATTATCGAAGTTGAGTCCACCACTTCGAGTAATCAACCCCGAACCTATCGCGTGTAAATCCCCAGACAATACGATGGGGATTCGATCTTCCTGGCGAGAAATGCTGGAAAGTATCCGCTGATGCTGCGCAAACCAACCCGGTTGCCAGTAGGGTTTTGGAACCTCCAGCCCAAGCTGGCCACTAGCTTGCAAATAGTCCGGATACCACTCCCCCCATTTGCCTGCTGACCAGCCAAAAGGAGTGGAAGGGATATGAATCAAATGCCTAGTAATTTCATCTGCGGTGCGACTCGCAATCCAACGCTCGGCTTGCCCCTCAATTAACACTGCCGTGGGGCCCGCCAACGTGATAAATCGCCTACAGTCATACATTAGTAATTCAAGGAGTGAGCCCCATCGATAGGAACCATAAGATCCACTAATCCCACTGGGACTGGACCCGGCAAGGTGCGCAGGTCGGTTAATTTCCGGCAGAAACTCCGGGAAATAGAGAAGTTGGGACGCTCTGCCAAGCCGTGCCGTAAAATTTCGAGGTGGAAAGGTAACAATGTCATCAGTGCCTTCGTCGTTCTCGAAGTAATCGTGATCATCTTGGGTAAGGATTAGCGGCACGGAACGAAAGGTAGTGCCATATAGAGATGCAATTTGCTCATCTAGACAACCAGTCAGGGTGGATTCATTAAGTGATCCGAAAACCGGGAGGTCCTCATCGAAACTACCGTACTTACCCCAGATGCGTTGCCGATTCGCCTGGCCCCGCTCACCACCGCGCCAGCGCCGGGCAACATTTTGATCCCAGTAGACCTGGTCGCCTATGCCGACAGCAAGGTCCGGCGCGAAGGAGAGTGCACGTTGGAACATGCGTTGCCGAGTAGATACCGGCAGGTAACGCCATATTCCGGTATCAGTTTGCGCATTGTCAGGGCCTCCGGCACAAGTAAATACCAGTATACGCATTGATTCCACATTGGCCTCCGGTACCGGGGCCGTACTAAGAGACCAAGAATTCGCATATTGATTGCCCTGCTGCTCCAGGGTCAATTCATATTCCTGCATACTTTCCAGACCCTCGGCATGAAAAGTCCAAAATCGACCCAGCGTATCGGTTTTTATACCCCCAAAACTGCGCTGACCAATGCGTAATGAGGGTCTTTGCTGGGGCTCGGCAAATGACACCTTCAGCATGATTCGGTCGTGGTTGCTCAGCGGGATCAAATGCTGTATCTGCCCACCTGACCAGTT
>JAKUTG010000236.1:0-3867 GCA_022447905.1 Pseudomonadales bacterium
GATTCAGTGCAGGTTACCAGGATTGGTGGCGGCATTTCTTCCCAATAACCCGGAGGGGTATGAGCCACTGGTATGTCATCGGCCATGACTTCTTCATTGGCCAGCACAGGCGACGCCCAAACAGGAAGCCCCCAGACCAGTATCTGTAACAATTTTCTCATTGGCTACCTCCCACTGGTGGATCTCCCTTCAGTGTATTAAACGTTCGAATCTACTGTATTATGGTTATCATTCCAACAACAAAAATAGGAAGCGACCATGAGACATTTACCGACTTCCCTCGTCTTGTCATTGTTTGCCTTATTATTGTTTGCTTGCTCTGAGTCCTACTACTCGGCATTGTCCCCCGCAGATGAACCAACTTTCGATTATGATTGGGCCAATTACGGCAACGATCCGGGTCATTCTAAGTATGCACCACTCGATCAAATCAATCGGGATACTATCGAGAATTTGCAGCTTGCCTGGATATGGGATTCTGTGGATAACCAGGCTGTCTTAGAGCGTCCCCAGTTCGTGCCGTCTGGATTCAAAGCGACACCGATTACCCGCGACGGCGTGCTCTATGTCAGCACACCTTTGGGCCATATAGTCGCACTTGATGCAAAAACTGGTGAAGAAAAGTGGATCTTCAATACCTACACTTGGGAACATGGACAGCCCGCTAACAATGGGTTTAATCACCGCGGCGTTACCTATTGGGAAAAAACAACGCCAAATGGAAAAGAACCTCGCATCATAATGAGCACAGCCAATGCTTTTCTTTGGTCCATTGATGCTGTAACCGGAGAGCCTGATCCAACATTTGGTAGCAACGGCAAGGTGGATCTAACTCTTGGGTTAGGGCGTGCAATTAATCGTTCCATGATTGCTCATTCTGCCGCGGTGCCAATCGTCGGAGACACAGTCGTATTGGGTTCCGTGGTATACGATCAACCTATGTTCGATGACGTTCCAGCTAAATTAACTGACCTACCGCCGGGGCATGTGCGTGGATTTGATTTGAACACTGGTGAACAAAAATGGATATTCCATACCATACCCCAAGAAGGTGAGCTCGGTAACGATACTTGGGAGGACGACTCTTGGAAAGTCACAGGCGCAACCAATATCTGGACCATGCTGAGTGCGGATCCGGAACTAGGCTACGTATATTTACCTATCGGTAATCCAGGTAATGATTGGTATGGTGGTCAGCGGCTGGGTGACAATCTATTCGGCACCAGCATTGTCGCTCTGGATGTTGAGACTGGGGAACGTGTCTGGCATTACCAGATAGTTCACCATGAGCTTTGGGATTATGATCCACCGGCGGCGCCAACCTTGGTAGACATTACTGTCAATGGGAGGGAGATCAAGGCTCTGGCACAAGTTTCCAAACAAGCTTTTATCTATGTCTTGGATAGAGTCACTGGGGAGCCGGTTTGGCCAATTGAAGAACGGGCGGTGCCATTGAGTACCGTACCGGGTGAACGGGTATCCCCGACTCAGCCCTTTCCGACACGACCTGCCCCATTTGACTTGCAGGGAATTTCCGAGGATACGTTGATTGACTTTACTGCGGAATTGCGGTCTGAGGCGTTGGAGATCATCGAGCAGTTTGACTATGGAATGCTGTATACGCCGCCTTCCCTAAGAGGCGCCATTAATCTGCCAGGCTGGACCGGCGGGGCTGAATGGAGCGGGGCGGCTTTCGATCCAGAGACATCTATGTATTTCATTCCGTCGGTCACGAGTCCAATAGTTGTGCAAGTGGTAGAACAGGACTCTGCTGTGACTGAGTTTCGTTATATACGCGACGGTCTTCGCAATGTTAATGGGCCACAGGGATTACCATTAACTAAACCACCATACGGGCGTATTAGCGCCCTTGATCTTGACACTGGCGAGTACCAATGGGTGCGAGCAAATGCGCAAGGCATTCGTCAGCAGATCATTGATATGGGAATTGCCGATCCTGGGCCTGTCGGTGTTGTTAATGTAGCGCCATTACTTGTAACCAAGTCGCTATTATTCCAAGCCATTAATGACGGTATACCTGTTCTCCGGGCTATGGATAAAACAACAGGAGAAACGATAGCTGATTTTGACCTGCCAGCTATTCCTCAGGGTGCTCCGATGACTTACATGATCGATGGCAAGCAATATATTTCAATCGCCTCTGGCGGTGGTTCCGATGCAAAATTAATAACACTTTCACTACCCTGAGAACGACAAGGCTAGTGTTAGAGTGAAGCTTTTACTTCTTGGGTATTTATCTTTAATTTTGAGTAGAAAGCCGCGTTCTTTCTGAAATCTGAGAGAAAGAAAGGAACACGAGACCAATCAATCTATGACTATTTCTGTCAGTTATGCCAGTGGCCCTTCAGATAAACCTCTGTTAGGCACTACTATTCCAGAGTTCTTTGACAACATCGTGCACAAGTATGGCGGCCGAGACGCAGTTGTTTCTCTGCACCAGGATTTGCGGTTCACATACCAGGAGTTGGCGGAACAGGTGAATGTTCTGGCCAAAGCCTTCCTTGCTGCAGGATTTAGCAAGGGTGACCGGGTAGGGGTTTGGTCTCCCAACAACATAGAATGGCTCACTACCCAGTACGCCTCCTCTAAAGCTGGGATTATCTTGGTAACAATCAATCCAGCCTATCGGGTACATGAGCTAGCCTACGTTTTAGAGCAGTCTGGATGCAAAGGGCTTGTACTGCAGAACCAGTTCAAAACCTCTGACTACGAAGGCATGGTAGTTGAACTATGTCCAGAGCTTACAGGTAGTCAAACAGGAAACCTTTCATCCGATAAGTTTCCTAATCTGAGTCACATCATTTCGATGACGTCGTCGGGATTATCCGGCATCTATAACTGGGAAGATTTCCTTGCGCTGGCTGATCAGTCAAGCGATGAGGACCTGGCAAACCGTCAGTCCAGTCAGGACATGGATGAACCTATAAATATCCAATACACCAGCGGTACCACCGGGTTTCCAAAGGGCGCGACACTTAGTCATCATAATATTCTGAACAATGGCTATTTCTGTGCTTCCACGATGAACTTTACTGAGCGTGATAGGTTAGTGGTTCCAGTACCGCTTTATCACTGCTTTGGTATGGTAATGGGTAATCTCGGTTGTCTCACCCATGGTGCTTGCGCGATCTATGCGAGCGAGGGCTTTGAGCCAGAAGCGGTACTGAATGCAGTACAACGAGAAAAAGCGACCGCGGTTTATGGTGTGCCGACTATGTTCATAGCCGAGTTGGCTTTACCAAATTTTGACGATTACGATCTTACCTCTTTGCGTACCGGCATCATGGCCGGTGCGCCGTGTCCGGTTGAGACTATGAAGCAGGTCAATGAGCTGATGCACATGACAGATGTGGAAATCGCCTACGGCATGACCGAAACAAGTCCTGTCAGTTTTCAGACCCGTGCAGATTCCCCGCTTGATAAACGCGTCAGCACTGTAGGTAAGGTTCATCCCCATGTGGAGGAAAAGATTACCGATCCTGAAACGGGAAAGATGTGTCCTATAGGCATAATGGGTGAGCTCTGCACTCGAGGTTACTCGGTTATGTTAGGCTACTGGGAAAATGAACAAGGTACTGCTGCTGCTATTGATAAAAACGGCTGGAGTCATACTGGAGATATTGCCGTTATGGATGAAGACGGTTATGTCAATATCGTATGCCGCATCAAAGACATGATTGTTCGTGGCGGTGAAAACGTCTATCCGCGAGAGATCGAGGAATACCTGACGACCAATGCCGCGATCGAAGCGGTGCAGGTCACAGGTGTACCCGATCCAAGATTTGGTGAAGAGATCGTCGCATGGGTCAGTCTCAAAGATGGTGCCATACTGACAGAAGAGGAAGT
>JAKUTG010000237.1:0-3866 GCA_022447905.1 Pseudomonadales bacterium
TTGGCCTGCGCCTGAAGATCCCTACGGGTCATGTCAATTCCAACGCCATAGCCCCAGACATGTTCTAGAGCGGATTCGAAATTAATCTCTTTACCGCCGACACCAATCGCAACCACCAGTTCGATTTCATGGTGTAAATTCGATGTCATTGAAGGAAATGTCAGCACCGAATTAGAAAAGACGATGGCATCTGTTGGTTTAGAAAAGAAAAATGGCGGTTCCCGGTCGGGGTCATGCCCCATCTCCCTTGCGTGATCTGCATAGTTTCGTCCAACACACCAAATACGCCGCACCGGAAATTTCTTGTCCGAATCAGCGACAGGCAGCACACTCTGAGGGGGGCATGGAATTACAAATTCGCTCATCTATCGATCTTTTTCAAATATCCGTAGTGATTAATCATCTAACAATAGCTCGTCTTCAACACTATTAACTTCATCAACATCAAAATTCAATTCCACTTTTACACCATTTGGGTCCAGTACAAACAACTGGTAAAGCGCCTGATCGTTTACTCTCCTGTGTTTAACATCAACCTTCTTCTCTCTCAGATGAGCAAGCATATGCCGAAGATTAGTGCAACGAAATGCCACATGATCGACTACCCCAGTCCCAACAACGTCAGTCGATTGTTGACCCAGGTAACGTTTTCTTTCTTCAGCTACATCTGACCCACCGGGCGTTAAATGGACAACATCTTTTTCTCCGATATAGAGCCACTTAACAGGGAAGCCAAATTCAGGGTGAGGTCCTTCCTCTAACCCCAACACATCACACCACCAAGCGGCTGTTGCTTCAAGATCTGCCGGCTGAATAAGAAAATGTTCGAGGTGGTGAACAGGCATCAGTATATTTCTAAAAAATCAATGACCCGAAATGAATATAACAATTTTTCAGGTTCCATAACAATTACACCAATTTATATTTTTTGGCACAACATACCGCTTGTGCAAGATTTATCGCTTGTCCAACTGGAGCAATCTACGAGCATTTCCACCTAATACCAGTGCACGCGCCTCCTCATCAAGATCCGGGTGCTCAATGACAATTTTTACTGGCTGCTCGTAAGACATATCAAAACAAAAATCGCTTCCCATCACCACACGATCCGCACCTACAAGTTGCAACAGGTATTCCAACGCTGGACGTGAGTGGGTGATCGTGTCGTAATGGAACCGTCGAAGATACTCATGCGGGGATCGTTCCAGATGCTGGCACTCCTGGCGCACGCTCCAGCCATGACTAATTCGACCAATCAAGAAAGGAAAGCTCCCGCCCGCATGAGGAAGACAAACCGACAGTTGCGGAAATCTATCCAGCACCTCCCCGAAGATGAGGTGTGAAGCGGCAATCGCAGACTCCGTGGGATTGCCGATAAAGTTTGTAAGGTAAAACCGAGCCAGGCGATCGGGATCGACGACTGCAACAGGGTGCAGAAAAATCGTGAGCCCAAGATCTTCGATACGCTCGTATATATCGAAAAATGCCGGATCAGACAGCTCCCTCTCCCCGATCCTCGTTGCCATGTACACGCCGCGGATAGCTGGGTGATCTGCTATCCGCTCGAGTTCGGCAAGCGCCAAGCGGGGTTCCTGCATTGGCAACATCGCGAGCCCAACAAAGCGATTCGGATATTGCTCGTGCGCCGCTACGCAAGCATCGTTAAACACCTCTGATAATTGCCTCGATAAATCCGGAGATGCCCAGTAAACCATAGGCATTGTCAGTGACAGCGCGTGCATACCGACGCCCTGATCATCCATAGACTGGAGCCGCGCCTCGAGGTCAATAAAACGGTCTTCGAGAGGCAACAGGCTGCGGCCGTCCATGGCAATCACCGGGCCGGCGGAATTTTCAAAGGAACAACTTACACTGTAACGATCGCCTTGCTTGTTTATCAAATCCAAAAACGTACGAGGGAAGAAGTGACTGTGAACATCAATGGATGGTGTTTTGCTTATCATATGTCAACGCCTCATCGCGATACCTATCATTTGTTTCCTATTCCATCAGCCTCGGGCCAGATACGGTAACCAAACCCTGGGCTACCTGGCGCATGCGCCGCATAAGTGACCACTTTGTTTGTCCACTCCCCTTCTTTGAAGGCGAGGGACTCATGGCCAAGAAAATGAGTCTTGTGGGCGTCTAACGAAACAAACTCATAGAGAATGACGTGCTTAACCCAGCCCGCGATCGTCACGAACTTGCGGGCCCCGACAGCGCCCGTCATCGAACCGATTGCCGGCAAACGATAGTTCAAATACCACTTGGCCAGGTCAAATTCTTCCTCCACAGTCCGAACCCTAAAATGCCCCAGTTGAATAGCCGGGGCTGGAGCGCCGCTAGCATTTCCTGCCTCAAATTCCGGACCCTCTACGTGAGCTTGCTCCATACAAACGGCTCGCCGGGTACCTTGTCGAAGACCAACCATTTCACAAGCCTCATTATTGTTCTGAATCGCTTCATAAGCTTCGGTAAAGAACACATGCGGTGACTGTGCGCCGATCAGCAGTGCGTACTGCGAACCTCCCGGCAACGTCTCTAATTCCGGAGGTCGTCCAACAAACTCAGAAAGCCGATTGACGGTCTCATCATCCTTAATAAGCTTATAGTGAGCCGCCCAAAGAATACCTGGATGCTGCAGAACCTCGGGCAAGTAGGATCCATGCAGCCATTTTATATAATCCGATAGTCGTTCAGAAGGAAGGTCATACCATGCTACGTCGAGACTATCGCCATTCTCTGATTTCTTAGATGTCATATCATTTCTTAGCCTAGTAATAACAAACTGACGTGCGATCTTTCCACACGATAATCGATGTTCTCAAGGGAACGAAAAAACTGCTCTGGTCAAGCAACCATCGACGTCAACACTTCCTGTTCTAGTGGCAACGCCACGGCATCGTTTCGTTCCGCCGATAAATCTGCTGCGATATATAACTCCATAACCCGACGGGCTTGCTCCGCAGTGACAAGTACCGGTCGGTCATAGGAAACTGACTCCAGAAAATACACCGTTTCCGCATCCATCGGTCCTGCATACACATGGTCCACAGACTCACCTGGCATCGTCGACATCGGATGCACGATACCCCCTTTCATTGTCATTAAAACAGTATCTCGATGAGTGTCATCGACAATCAAGGCGCCTTCCGAGCCGACAAACTCAACCCAAGTTGAAGAAAAATTCGGATAAGCCGGCGGAAGTATCCAACCCGCACCGATCGTAAATACCGTGCCATCGTCCATGGTGACCACAATCCATTGACAATCATCGACGCCGTGGGTCGGATACATTACTTTGCTCACTACCTGAGAATAGACACGTACGGGTCTGGCCGGCTCTAAACACCACAATACAATATCGATATCGTGTGTCGCCTCCATGGCAGCAGGCGACAATTTGATCCGCCCGCCAATTTTGTCGCCAAGCTTCCTGGATATGTGTCGACTAATCAACGCGCTAACGGGGGTTCCAATCGTGCCTTCCTCCAGGCTTTTCTTGATGTATGCAAATTTTGGATTGAAACGCTGTGAATAACCCACAGTAAATTTAAGATCACGGTCTCTGGCCAGCTTAATCAACTCATCTGCTTCATCAAGAGCCAAAGCGAGCGGCTTTTCAAGTAAAACATGTTTTCCGGCCAGAAGACTCTCCTTGGCGATTGGGTAGTGTGTCGTCTCGGGCGTCGTTGAGACCATTATCGCGTCTATACCATCATTGGAAATAAGTTCATGGTAATCATTGGTCGCGACGGTTGGATTCGTCTCTTTTTTGACCTCCCTTAACCTTTCGGCATTCACCTCAGCAATGTGCAGTTCTCCGACAAGGGCGCTAGATGCGCAGGTGTTCGCTCGTATGCCGC
>JAKUTG010000238.1:0-3851 GCA_022447905.1 Pseudomonadales bacterium
CAGGCCCAGCCGGCTTTCGGTGGCGTGCTACGCCTATGGAAGATGGCCCAGAATCTTCTATACGTATGGCGAAAAATTCCGAAGCATTGTATCTAGAATCCCACCCGGTACCCTCTCCAATACCAGGCGCAGAATTTGTCACAACTCCGGCCGCAACCTCTGACGCTATATATATAGGCAGCAACAATAATTCTGTGTATTCTCTTTCGGCCAAAGACGGGAAAATGCTATGGAAATTCGATGCTTCATCAATACCCGTTGTACAGCCGACGGTAGTTGGCGAAAGATTATATTTCGGAACGTCGGACGGGACCTTATATTCTGTCGACCGGATCAATGGTCAAGAAGAATGGTCCTTGGATTTAGGTAGCCCGCTTTCAGCCCCGGTAACGTTCGCTTCAGGGGTTTTGTATGCACGCACCGAGGACGGGCGGCTACACCAGATAACATAGTCGTCTTACAAGCAATCTGAGAAATAATTTCTATACTTAAGTGACAAATATGTTCATCCCAAGGATCGTAAACATAAACGGCAATTTTCAATCCGGTGCTATCCGGGGAGCTGTCGTTGGAGCATTCCTCGGAATCATTCCAGGGATTTTCCTAGTTATGGTCCTAAGCGGAGGACAAGGTAGTTACTACATGGGATTATTCGAAGTATTGAGTTTTGCTGTTATCAGCGTTGCTGCTGGAGGTCTGATCGGGTCAATAATTGGGGGAATCTTGAACATCGGCGCGTTGTTTTTGAAGAAAGCTTTGATTCGTTTTCGGGGCATCCATTGACAGATCCCCACCTCAATATCTGTGGAACAGGGCCGAAAACTAAGATTAGTGACTGGTTAATTGAAACCGCATGCTATTTAGTCTAACAATGAGTGATTCTGGCCACGTTTGCAGATGTACCATATATTCAATTATCACCAATTGCGATTCTTAGTGTGCTATATATGTATCTAGAATGTTTAGCGTCGAGTCCTTAGAGGGGTTCGTGCTTGCAGAAAGACCCACAACTGGCTAAACATATGGCGAAGGACAACATGACTAGCACAGACACGGTCCTGGAAGTCAATGACCTTCATACCTATTTCTTTAACCGAGGGGGAATCACGAAAGCAGTCGACGGTGTGTCCTTTTCCCTTTTAGTGTTGGAAATGAGTAGCAACTATGAAACTTAGTGCTATTAGCGGTAACTTGAGTCTGTTCGCAGGTATTGCAGCGGTTCGCAGATATCCTTTTATACCGATTGTCATTCTAATCGTCGTTTTGGTTATTCCTGGAGCTTTTGCCAACATATTATCGCCTTATGACCCCCTAAAAGGCGATTTGAAAGAACGTCTGATACCTCCATTTTGGATCGGCGACAAATTAGAAACTATCTACATAGTTTCAGAAATAGATATTTCCGACTATCGTGCTCAAATATTAGACACAGACGCACAGAAGTTAGTCAGCAAGGGACACGCAAGAATTATTGGTGGTGGAGATATCAAACCTGGTGGTGAACTAGTCCACCTGATTAAAGTGGTAGAAGGGGCCGATCCCTCTAATGAACAAGAGCAGGTCACGTTAGAAAGAGCTCAAGACCGACTTAAACGAGCCAAGATGCGGGTAGTTGGAGGAGGCGATCTTTCGATAGGTTCGGACCTAGAAAAGATATTTGAGAGAGGGGGGACGTTAAGCTATCCGCTTGGTACTGACAAAGTCGGCAGGGACATCCTAACGAGAATCATGTATGGATCGCGTATATCAATAGTGGTAGCATCGATCTCCATTTTGATTGCTGGCACAATTGGTACTTCATTAGGGATCATTGCCGGCTATTTCGGAGGATGGATCGACTCCCTCTTGATGCGCACTGTCGATATCTCGATGTCAATCCCGATAATTCTACTTGCACTCGTTCTGGTCGTAGCTTTAGGTGCTAGCTTCGGAACAATCATAACCGTCCTTGTCCTCCTATTGTGGGCGTACTATGCCAGGATGGCTAGAGGGCTCACCCTATCGGTACGCGAACAGGACTACATAGCAAAGGCCGTTGTTGTCGGGGCAAGTCACTTTCGTATAATGCGCGTTCATATATTTCCGAATATATTTAACAGCCTGGTAGTTCTGGCCACCTTACAAGTCGGCTTCGTCATCGTTGTCGAGTCCACTCTAAGTTTCTTGGGTGCAGGAATTCCAAAGCCTACTCCAGCCTGGGGACTCATGGTCGCGGACGGGAGGGAGTTGATAGTCTCTCATTGGTGGGTCGCATTCTTCCCGGGATTCGCCATATTGTTAGTGGTCATGTCAATGAATTTATTGGGCGACTGGTTGAGGGACAAGCTAGATCCACATCAACGCCAGCTCTAATAAAATCCACAATCCGCAGCCTATCTGCAAATAAGTGCATGCGATCTGTTCGAGCAAAAAATTCGACTATATCCAATAGCTTGCATCATTAAGGTAGTTTGACACATGCAACGATTTATCATGATTCGGGTACTTCAGGCTTTCGTGTCCATATGGGTCGTAAGCGTCATTGTGTTTGGACTAGGGCGGATAACGGGCGATCCTACAGCCATCCTCCTTCCTATAGATGCGACCGAGAAAGAACGATTGGAACTGCGAGCCGACCTCGGACTGGACAAACCGATCCACGTTCAGTATGGGCGGTTCGTAAACAACGCTTTTCACGGCGATTTTGGTTCGTCCATAAAATGGCACGGATACTCGTCTATGGGCATCGTCATGAAGAGATTGCCGGCCACTTTGAAGCTGGCCGGCGTTGCCATGATTGTGGCAGTGGGTATCTCATTGCCTATAGGAATCATATCCGCTGTGAAGAGAGATAGCGTTATCGATTATGCTGGGAAAATAGTCGCCCTCTTTGGTCAATCCTTGCCGGCGTTTTGGCTCGGCTTGGTTATGATGTGGGTTTTTGCTGTGCAGTTGGATCTGGTACCTACGTCCGGAAGGGTCGGCTGGACCTCTTATTTCTTGCCTGCGATTTCAATCGGTTGGTTCCTAACCGCTGCACTCATGCGATTAGTCCGATCGTCCATGCTAGAGGTGATGGATAGTGAATACATCAAGATGGCACGAGTTAAGGGATTGAGCGAGACCAAGGTTATATGGAAGCACGGTCTCAGAAACGCATCTATCGCACCGTTGACATTTTTCGGAATCATATTTGGCAATTTACTAGTGGGGTCCGTTTCAATCGAAACCGTTTACGCTTGGCCCGGCGTCGGTCTTCTCGCTTACGAAGCGGTACTAGCCAGAGATTTCCCCGTTATGCAAGCTGTAGTTGTGGTATTCGCTGGCATTTATATCACTATGAATCTTATAGTTGACGTGTTATACGCTTACTTAGACCCGCGCATCAGGTATTAACCTTACCGAGAAAGTGGGCTCTCAGAACCCAATACCGATCGAAGCGGCCCCGGAAACGGTTAAATAACCCGCCTTAGCCAGGCGATCAACCCGTGGATCACCGGTAAAGCTCGGTTATTAGCGCAAAGAGTGTCCGTGTGAAAAATAGAAAGAAGAAGTTTCACCTGGCCCAGTTTCTGGTGCACGGACCGACCTACCACAGCCTGGCCATGTGGCGTCATCCCCGCACCGAATGGCCTGATGACAGTTGGCGCCGGCCCGAGCTCTACCAGTACATCGCCTAGGTTTGTGAGCGGGGCCTGTTCGACACGGTATTCTTCGCCGACCTTAACTACGTCTCCGACTCCTACAAGGAGTCCTTGGAGCTCGCGCTTCGGTAGGCCACCCAAGCCCTCGAGCACTATCCCATTCCACTGCTGACCATGATGACCTCTGTAACCAGTCGCATCGGCCTCGGTGCCACCACCCTCTCCACC
>JAKUTG010000239.1:0-3836 GCA_022447905.1 Pseudomonadales bacterium
TGTAAACACCAGACTCCTATTAATACAGAAAAACCCATGAGCTCTTACGATGAAGCTAGATAATTACTAACCCTTACTTGATCTCTAGGGATTTCGACAAGGCCTAACCTCATGTGTATTTGGCAAGAGGCCGGTCATTAGCAGAAAATATTAATATATCAGGTTAAAATATAGTTTTAATACATTGTTTTAACTATATTTTTTTAATTAAATATATTGTCGTAGCTATCAATTCTGCAACAATGATGGAGAAAATAAGCGGAATACTGGCTCTTACCGTGGCATCACTTCCGATTGTTATGGCGTCCAACAATATAACGATCCAAGCGGGAGCTAATGCAGCTCCATAAGCATTCGCATACCATGGCGTTACGATTATCGCGGCGATGACTGCTCGCAACGAATAACATCTCCACAGTGTTTGTTGAAATCTGGTTAAGCGCCATACACCATAGTAAAACAAAGAACTTGTTAGAAGGTAAATAAGCCAGATTAGCCAATAATTATTTTCTGGTTCCATAACCGTTATGAAGTTACCTAGCGAATTGCATGTTCGCCGATTTATGCCTCAGAATAAATTCCAATGAATTCAGGCTCAAGGATCTCCCTACGCCAAGCAGCCAGCTCCCCTTCCCAAAGTAACTCACCGGTCTTTTTAAACATCAATAATTGATTTTGAAGAATTTTTTTCCGGGCCAATAGCTCAGGAGCCATTCCAAGGTTTTGAGATTGAGTTTCTACCACTTGTTGGCATGCTTTGAGCTTCGCACGCATGGACACGTTTAAAGGCCTAGCTAATAGCTGGGCATCAGTATCGTCAGAAACTTCGTTTTGCATCTCAAGGACGTTAAAAAACTGTCCACCGTATTTGTTCAATAATCGCTTGTCAGACAGTCGTAACGAGTTAATTACTTCCACCGAGCATTCGCTGCTAACCGCCATTTGTTGAGCTATGCTTAAAAGATCTGCATCTTTCGCTATCCAGTTACGTGGTTTATCACGCTTGCGTGCTGTATCTTCTCGCCAATAACAGAGGGCTTGTAGATATTGCAGCCCCTTATTATCTAGCTTCCAAGCATTGCTTATGTTCGTATAGGTACGCTGCCAATTAGAAGTATTTTCAACCTCTCCGGCTGAATCAACCAGATATTTGCACTCGCTCATTAGCCAGCTCAGTTTCCCCGTTGTAGCCAGCCGCTCATAAAGCATTGCCTGTAGCTGTAACAGATAACAAACATCGTTAGCCGCATAGAGCAGCTGGGCTTTACTTAAAGGACGATTTAACCAGTTCGATCTCGTTTCACCTTTCGATAAGTCAGTATTCAGTAATTTAGCGACCAAAGCTTGGTAACTAAGACTATATCCCATACCAAGAAATGCGGCAGCAATCTGCGTATCGAATACACGATGAGGAACGTTTCCAATTGAGGTGTTTAGTAAATTAAGATCCTCTCCGCACGAATGGATCACGAACGTGCACTTAGGCTCCGCTAATAGACCCGCAAAACAGCTCCAATCCTGTATATGTAAAGGATCAATTAAGTAACATTCGGAATGGTCGGCAATTTGTAGCAAGCCGATCTTAGGATAAAACGTATTCGTTCTTATAAATTCTGTATCAATCGCAATGAACGGGAGGTTACTCCACCTCTCACATAATCCCGAAAATTTATCAGTATCCTGGATAAGGTTTAACGGCGTATTACTGGCAGAGATCATAATACTAGGTAGTGCTCATTACCTTTCTGCCCGTAAATGCGTGGCTTATAGTGCCCCCATCCACGAATTCAAGTTCCCCTCCTACCGGAACCCCGTGGGCAATACGAGAAACAACAACATCGATGGATTTGAGTTGTTCGGCGATGTAATACGCGGTCGCTTCACCTTCCACGGTAGGATTACAGGCAATAATGACTTCTTCCAAATCATCTGTCTGAACTTTTTCCAATAACTGTCCGATTCCCAACTGCTCTGGACCAACCCCATCTATTGGGGACAAGTGCCCCATCAATACAAAATAGACACCTCGGAAACTTCCGGATTGCTCAATAGCAAAAATATCGGCGTGAGATTCAACAACACAGCACAACTGGTGGTTACGAGATGGGCTGGCACAAATGCGGCACACCTTTTCTTCCGTTAATGTTCGACACTGCACACAGTTGCCAACCGCATCTATTGCTTCTGCAAGCGCTTTAGTTAATTTCTTTCCGCCTTCACGATTTCTTCCCAGTAAATGCAGGGTCATACGCTGGCCAGATTTAGGGCCCACACCTGGTAAACACCGGAATGCGTTAATAAGCTGATCTATTAAGGGGCTAGAATTCATAGGAAGCTCTAGGAGGGGAACTTAAATCCTTGCGGAAGGTTAAGGCCTCCGGCTATGCTGCCGAGTGTTTCCTTATTTTTCTCTTCAAGCTTTCTGACTGCATCATTAATGGCTGCGGCAATAAGATCTTCAACGATTTCTTTATCTTCTTGCATCAACGACTTGCTAAGATCTACATCTAACACATCATGGCGACCATTTATTTTGATCTTAACCAGCCCGGCGCCAGACTCACCTAAAACTGTTGTTTTGGCTAAATCCTGCTGAGCTTTTTGAAATTGCTCTTGCATTTGTTTAGCTTGGGTCATGATTTCGTTGAAATCCGTCATGATTTGCCCGATTCATTCGTAGGAGCAATCGTTTCTTCCACAACTGTGCCTGTAAAGTGGCGAAGTAACTCCTGCACGTTTTTATCGCCTTCAAACTCGCTAACCATTTTTCTATGTAATTCCTGTTTCTGTCTTTGACTCAATTCCGCGGGAGTCTCTTTGGTTAACTCCCCAGTAGTAATTATGACATTGAGCTCTTTCTTATAAAGGTCGCTAACGGCTCGAGAGAGCTTCGGAATTAGTTCTTTATTAAATAACGAACTATGTTTTGTATCTAGCAGAAAATGAAGTGTATCGTCCTCTATTTTATTTAGTTGAGAGTTTGCGAGAACGTTTGCAGCAATACCATCGACAACTAAATCAGAATAATGTCTTAACCAACCCTCGTTGTTGAGGCCATTGAAATTTTTGCCGGCTTGCTTCGGAGTTTCTGCCGCTCCATGTTGGTCACGCTGTCTTGAATTTTTAGACGGCAAAGCCTCAACATGCTCCTCAAAAGCTGCCTTCGCCGGACTCGATTCAGTCTCATGTGCTAGATCTGAATGCTTTTTTTTTACATCATTTGCAGTATCACGCGCGCCAGCCGCATCGGGCTGTAGTTTTTGAGTTGTGTCCACGTATTCCGGAGAAAATACCAACATCCTCAGTAAAATCATCTCAAAGGCGGATTTTGTGTCAGCGGTGAATTTAAGATCATCGCGACCTTTTACACCAAGTTGATAATAGAGCTGAATATCTTCTCCGGTAAATTTGGACGCCAATTCCTCAATTTGTTCCCTGTCGCCATAGCTATTATCAATGGCTTTGGGTAAAACCTGGGCTATCGCTACACGGTGCAAGAGTGAGAGCAAACTGTCCAGAGCATGCACAAAATCAGGGGTTTTCTCAGCCATCAAATTTACGAGATTTATCATTTCGCCAGCATCTTTCTTGGCCATAACTTCTAATAAGGCATACACTTGCTGTTGTTCCGGGACTCCCAACATTTCAACAACACATTCTCTTTTTATCTTACCCTGGCAATATGAAATTGCTTGATCAACGAGTGTAAGGGCGTCCCGCATGCTGCCTGACGCAGCAACAGCAACTTGCCAGAGGGCGTCCTCGTCAAATTCTATTTTCTCGTCAGTAAGTACTAGAGCTAGATACCCAACAATTAACTGGGGACTTAAATTTTT
>JAKUTG010000024.1:0-15608 GCA_022447905.1 Pseudomonadales bacterium
TTTTAATCTGTAATTTGATGGGAATCGCAACCATATAAATTTGCCATCCGCGATCGGGAGTGTTCCTTGCGTTCTTCCCATTGCATATGATGTGATTACTGATCCTAATTAAATAGTTCACCAAGTATGAGATGTTGCTGCCCTTGGCGATAAGCTTGTTGTTCGCTAGTGAATGAGTCTAGCTAGGGTGACTAAATGGGTATGGGATAAGGCGCTAAAGAGGAGCCTTGCAAGTCGCTCAATGCTTAAGAAAAGGGGGGGAGCAATGAAAAACTTCTGAGCGCCTTCCTTTAGCTTTTTACGATTGGCGGGAAATTTTTCTAATGCCACCACTCAGCAAAGTGCAAAAATCTTATCACAAGAGTTTTGGGCTTATAAAAATGGGTACAATTTGTCACAAAACTGATTCATGCGGCATTCTGAATCTTAGAAACGCCTCAAAATTTCATCGGTTTTAGTCAGTTTTAAAGAGTGAAAATCAAATTAGACCTTGAATTTTTCAATCCCTGCTTTTTATTTGGATTCAGGTTCTGTAGGGATGATGCCCATACGTTTGGCGCGTTTTTCCCAATTCCTACGTGCGAGTGCTTGCATGTCTTCCGTGTTATCAGATTCGTCAACGATCTCCAACCCGAGCAGTGTTTCGATAATGTCTTCCATAGTGACAATGCCTTCCATGCCTCCAAACTCATCAACAACAAGTGCCATGTGCTCCTTTTTATTAATAAATTTATCCAGCAGGTCAGGGATAGCCAAAGTTTTGTGTACTATTAGTACATCTCGGCGGATTTCTCCGAGTGATTTATCGTCGTTTTCTTCAACTAGATTAAGAAGCAGCTCATCTTTCAGAACATACCCGGTAATATGATCGGAATTATCACGATAGATTGGTATTCTTGAGAATGGCAAACCTTCGTGTTTTTCATGAAATTTCCGGATGCTTGTTGTCTCATCGGCGGAGACAACCACGATACGAGGTGTCATAATGTCTTTTACCAGCACCTTGTTGAACTTTAACAGGTTATGAATAATTTTGTGCTCTTCCTCCTCGAGTATTCCAGCTTCTTTTCCCATTTCAGCCATTACCGCAAAATCGCTGCGGCTTAGAACCGGTTTGTCCTTGTCTTTCTTAAGATTGCTTGTGATGAACTGACTTAACCAGACAAAAGGTCCAAGAACAAAGAGCATGACTCGCAACACTCGTACAGTGAAAGGGGCTAGTAATTCCCAATTATTGGCTCCGAGTGTTTTGGGTATGACTTCGGAGAATATTAGTATCGCTAGGGTCATGCCTCCGGCAATTAGAGCTTCCAAATTGCTCGGTGAAAGCCCAATTAAATTATTATCTGCCTCGCCGAAAATCATCGCCGCTTGTGAACCAACACCAATAGCACCAACTGTGTGGGCGATGGTATTCAACGTAAGAATAGCGGCCAGCGGTTGGTCAATGTCAGCTTTAAAGCGTGCCAGGTCTTCGGCGATAGGGCTTTTCTTATTTTGCTGTATGCCAACGAAAGCTGGGGTAATACTAAGAAGCACTGCCTCCAATATAGAACAAAGGAAAGAGAAGATAATACTTACGAGGAAGAAAGTGACTAAAAGTCCCATCAATATGATATATGCCTGCTTCAGTCAGCAACTATTCTTACATGAATAATTTGTTCTATACAATTTAAGTTTAGTGGGCGTCAGTAGGTAAATACTTTAGCAAATTTTAAATTTACTTAGTATTCTCTAGCTTTCGTAACAGTATACATTCACAACAATAATGAAAAGTTCTAATTTCGGATATATACCCGCACTCGATCATCTTAGAGGTCTAGCGGCTTTGTTGGTTTTATACTTTCATGGTTGTCATTTGATCGCACATAAACTCCAGAGTGATGTGCCTTATGATTTGAGTTTTTGGCCACGCGCTAAAAACCCTTTTTCGTCATTGATTCTCGAAGGGCATACTGCGGTTTCGCTTTTTTTTGTACTTAGTGCCTTTGTCTTTACAGTGGGATCGTCAAACAGGAAGCTTAGTTTCACTGGGTTTTACCGAAACCGATTTCTGAGAACCTATCCTTTGTTTCTATTCTTTCTCGCCCTAGGGATAATTTTCAATATCGAAAATTTTAGCTGGCCCTCATTGACTCGTTCTATTTTCTTTTTGGCTAACAGTCCCCTTGCCATAGACGGCGGGCCTTTTACCTTCGTATTCTGGTCGATAGCGATAGAATGGCATTTCTACTTACTGTTTCCCTTTCTATTTTTGTTGGTTAAAAAATACGATTGGCATCTATTACCCGCTCTGATTCTGGTGTTTTTTGCGATCCGCTATTACCTGATGCTACAGGGCGAAGATATGCTGTCGCTTAGTTACTGGACTATCTTGGGACGCATGGACCAATTTTTGATCGGTATGTTAACTGGTCTTTTTTACGTGAAACATTTTGTTGAGAGTAAGAAATTGGATGCCTTTGCCTTGCTTGGACTATTATTAATACTGACAGCCTTGTTCGTTTTTAACCAGATCGGAGGTAATGGCAGTAATAACGAAAAGTGGGCCGTATGGCCTACTATAGAAGCCAGTTGCTGGGCGATCTTCGTTATTGGCTATCTGTCCATAGCTAGACACTTTCCGAATTGGCTCGGCAAAGCATTAGTTGCTCTCGGCACGGTGAGTTATTCTATTTACCTTGTACACTACGTGGTGCTGAACTTCCTGATGACAAGAGATTGGGATGTATTTCTGCAAATTTCAGACCCATTTGGAACGGCAGTAATCAACACGACTTTGATATTGGCACCTATCGTCGTACTTATTTCTGCCGGGACCTACTGGTTGATTGAGCGACCTTTTCTGGTGCACCGCAAGAAATATATGATCAAACTAGAATCTATTGAACCGGCATAAGAATTTTTGTAGTATGCGCGACCTATGCCGCTATAGCTCAGCCGTGGTAGAGCAGCTGACTTGTAATCAGCAGGTCCCGAGTTCGACTCTTGGTGGCGGCACCATATTCTACTCATCTACTAACTGGCATTTGTAATAAAGTTACCGGATTTTAAGGGCGGCGGGGGCCGGACTTTGAGTATGCTATAGCTGATTTTCGGTTTTCTCCACGCCAATGTCCCGGCGATTAACAACAATTATTGGGGTATAATTAGCGATCCTGTTGTTGGGCGGCGGTACCTACCGTGAGCATAAATACGGCGATTAGGTTATTTGCGATCACTGCATCATATTTGCTGGTGTCACCCTCTAATGCGCAAATGAATCACTTGGGTGATTTTGCTCTGCTGGATTCTAAAGGCCAATTTCACCAGTTCACTCGGTACAGCGACATGGATGCTGTGTTGCTCTATTTAAACCAGGACAACTGCGAACTTTCAGATTGGGCTGTATCGCATTTAGCAAGCTTCACTTCAAATTTCAGAGATTCTATTCCATTGCTAGCGCTCAATAACGGATCTTTAACGCGCTCGGTTGAGAGGCTGTCTGATAGAAATATTCCAGTACTTTTAGATGAAACCGGTTATATATTCCAAGCACTGAATCTTTCCAGAGGCGGTGCTCTCCTGTTGCTTGATCCTGCTACGCTTGAATACGGTGAACTTGGTATAGAATTTACGGGTGCTTCGCGAATTTTTAATGTGGCTCAGTCCAATCAGCTCAAAGCAATACTCAATGCAATCGAACCTGTCTCCTGCGAATTGCAAATACAACCTTTCCAGGAATATCAGCAGAATCCTTCCTATATCGAGGATGTGGCTCCTATACTGGAATCACGGTGTTCCTATTGTCACAGAGAAGGCGGTAGCGCGCCTTGGGCCATGTCGGATCACCGTATGATAAAGGGTTGGGCCCCCATGATCAGGGAAGCGCTACTAACTCAGCGAATGCCTCCTGGTCAGATCGATGCTGATCACGAACGATTTGATGGGCTTAGCCACATCACAACTGGGGAAAGGATTACCCTGATCAATTGGATTGATGCAGGTGCTCTCGGTGAAGAGCTAATTAAGGGAGGGGAAGATCCTCTACAGTCGATTGAGCCTTATGCAGACGGATGGCAGCTCGGCGAACCTGACCAGATATATACCTTCGATGAACAATCCATTCCTGCCACTGGAGATGTTGACTATATATGGGTGACCCTTGAAACGGGTTTAGTCCGGGATAAATGGGTAAAAGGATACGAATTTGATGTCGGTGACCCCAGCGTGGTGCATCACGCACGCGTCTTCACCCAGGGCAAGTCATATACAGGCGAGCAGGAGCTTAAAGATTTTGCTGCCTATGCGCCAGGTAAATCAACGATCTTTTATCCAGATGGGATTGCTCAACATTTCTCCGGTAATGATCGACTCGTAATGCAGATTCACTACATAACTAATGGCGAGCTAACGAAAGATCAAACCCGATTGGGGCTATATTATGTTGATAATCCACCAAGACAAACCCTGTCGAATCCGATTACGGTAAACGAAAGCATTTATATCCCGGCGGGTGATCGCAACTACGAAACCAGTGCTAGTATTCTGTTAGAAGATGATTCCTACCTGTATGCCATGTCCCCGCATATGCATTACCGGGGTAAGAGTATGAAATACACTGCCGTGTTTCCTGATGGGAGCACCGAGCAACTACTATCGGTACCGAATTACCAGTTTCGATGGCAAATGAATTACTGGCTCACGGAACCAAAATTTCTGCCGGCTGGAACGACTATCGTCACCAATGGAACCTTTGATAATTCTTCAGCCAATCCTTCTAACCCGAATGCTAATGTTGATGTGGCTTGGGGAGCTCAATCGTGGGAAGAAATGTTTATCGGCTGGATGGCGATTGCTGTAGACAATCAGTAGTCTACGCGTTGTTCTTATGCAGCTCTGAAGCTTCTGAGCTGTATAGTTACCTAAAAAATCTAGGATAGGCTAAAGACTCGTTTCCCTGCTACGCCGACCTTGCGACACCAATACGCAATTATGGTAGACGCCACATAACATTTGCATGAATTATTAAAAGCTAGGCTCTGGCAGAGGTGTAATTTTTGGTTGTCTACCAATCAAGGAGCGCAGACGTGCTGGTAGCGCAAGTAAAGCAGGAGTAACTATTAGGGTTAGGATAGTAGCGAATGACAACCCGAATACGATCGTTGAAGCAAGTCCCGCCCATTGGGAAGCGATAGGTCCACCAATTTCAATCTCGGCACCGATCAGATCGACGGATATGTTCATTGCTAGGGGCAGGAGCCCGAAACCTGTGGTAAAGGTAGTAAGGAATACCGGCCGCAACCGCTGCACGCCAGTGTGAACGATGACTTCCTGCAGTTGCCAATCCGGATGCTCCCGTCTAAGCACGTTAAAGGTATCTATCAACACAATATTGTTATTTACTATAATTCCAGCCAGCGCAACAATACCTATACCGGTTAACATTACGCTAAATGGCTGACCTGTCGCAAGGAGTCCTAGAAGCACTCCAACGGTCGACATTATTACTGCAGATAAAATAAGCAGAGCCTGGTAATAACTGTTGAACTGGGTAACTAGTAAGATAGCCATAAGCGCCAGGGCAATGGCAAAGGCCTGAACCAGGAACGCTGCTGATTCTTCCTGTTCTTCATTGGCACCACGGAATTGGTAGAACACGCCGTTACTTGGTGGATTCTCTTCCATGTACTCTTCTATTTCCTGCAGTTTATTATCCGCCAGCACCCCAGGAGCTGGATTAGCCCGAATGTAGACTACCCGGTTACTATCGACACGCTGAATCGAGCTTACCTTGGGCTTGGCTTCCCTTGTAACGAAGCTGCTGATCGGGACCGGGCCATTAACAGTGCTGATGCGGACGGTATCCAGCTGGCTAATTCCGCGGTATTCCAGGGGATAACGAATTCGGATATCCACTTCTTCCTCGCTATCGTCCGGTCGGTAATCCCCCATGAAGATTCCGTTAGTAATCAGTTGGATGGCAGTCCCTATTTCAGTCATGTTGGCTCCCAGCATGGCTGCCTGGGCACGATCGACGTTGATCTCCCATTCGATAGCGGGAACAGGCCGGGTATCATCGATGTCGATGAGACCGGTCATATCGGTTTCCATGAAATCACGTATGCGCTCTGCTTCACTGAACAGCGGGCCCAATTCCTCTCCGGACAGTTCCACTTGAATTTCCTTGCCCACGGGGGGACCTTGCTCTATCACCGCAATTTCGGCCCGTACACCGGGAATTTTTGATATAGCCTCTCGATACATGTTCTGGATTTCAAAGCCATTTGGTTCCCGGGTGCGCCTGTCCGTTAATTCGATAAATATGGTGCCTATTAGGTCAGGGGCGGCCTGTTGGCCTCCTCCCATCTGTTGACCGGCTCCGGATTGGGTAACGATGCCGCTGTAGTAACCTACATTCTCAATGCGCTCTTCCGCATCCAGCATTATGTCTCTGAACTCGGCTGGCGAAAAGTTGCCCCTCGCGAAAACTTGTACTTGAGTTTGCAGAGGTTCGGGAGTGACAAAGAATTCGAATCCTGCTCCAAAACGCATATATGCCAACCCGATGCCTATGAGAGTGGTTATGCTTAGCAAGAAGATGGTGCAAGGTATACGTACTGCAAATTCCAATATTCGGGCATAAAGGCCTGTTATACCCGTAGCTTTCTCAGGATCACCTTCCTCGAGATTTCGTAAGTAGGTCTTATCAGCTTCACTGGATTTACCAATAAGTGCACCTATGGTAGGCGCGAATAAAAGGGCGTAAAACAGGGAGCCTGCTAGAACGGCGAATACAGTAATAGGTAGATAGCTCATGAACTGGCCGGAAACTCCTGGCCAGAACATAAGAGGCAGAAAGGCAGCCAGTGTAGTTGCTGTGGATGCAGTAATGGGCCAGAACATGCGTTTAACGGCGGCTTTATAAGCTTCCTGACAGTCCAGACCTTCGGCCATCTTGCGATCGGCATATTCTACCATCACAATGGCGCCATCGATTAGCATCCCTAGACCTAGCAATAAACCGAAAATCACCATGAAGTTATAGGTGAAGTCCAGCATATTGATAATTATAAAGGCAAAGAGGACCGTAAAAGGCACGGCCAGAGTTACCAGAATTCCGGAGCGTATGCCCACGGAGGCAATTACTACAATCAATACCAATACCATAGCGGTTGCCATATTGCCTGATAAGCCGGAGTTCTGTTCCAGCGTCAAAGGCATGGTATTGTTAATATAAGTCAGTCGTACAGCGGGTGGCAGGTTAGGACGAATTTCTCCTACTAAGGCATCAATACCCTCCATCGCTTCGATAAGATTGGAGCCCTTTCGCTTCATAACATTTAGCGAAATAGTTTGGTTGCCATTGGCATAAGAATAGCGGGTCGCGTCTTTAAAGGTTCGCCTGACGTCGGCAATATCTGCTACGGTCAGGACTCCAAGGTCGGTCGATGCAAGCGGTAAACTAAAAAGATCGTCAGCATCTTCGATCAGCCCAGGGACTTTTACTGAGAAGCTACCTTGACCTGTATCAACCTGGCCTGCAGCTATGAGCCGGTTGTTGCTAGAGACCGTCTGTACGATGGCACTGTTGGGGATGCCATAAGTTTCCAGTTTAGATGGATCGATGACTGCTTCCAGTAATTCTTCTCGGTTGCCCACCATCGGAGCTTCCAGTATCTGAGGGAGCAGCTCGATTTCGCGCTGCAGATCTTCGGCAATTCTCAGCAAAGTACGTTCTGGTACTCCCTCTCCTCCGATTGCAATTTGCACGATAGGCATTTGCATAGCCGAGACTTCTTGGATGATGGGTTCTTCCGTAGATTGAGGAAAGCGCGCTTTGGCGCGATTGATTGCTTCACGTACTTCGGCTAGGGCTGCGGTGGACTCGAAACTAATGTCAAATTCCGTCATTATGGTTGCGGCACCTTCGCTGGAAAAGGAACTTACCTCGGTAATACCATCAATGATTTTTAATTCCAACTCAGCGGGCTTGGTTAGCAGCCGTTCCGCATCTTCCGGGGATATTCCTTCATGAATAATCGTCGTCACCACAATGGGGACTTGAATATCCGGATAAGTTTCGATTGGAATGGACAGGTATGAAGCTAAACCTGCCAGCATGATGGCTACAAAAATACTGATCGTAGTTCGGGATCTCTTGATTGCAGCATCTATATAGGTACGCATAGTGATATGTTCGTATTTTGACTACTTGTCCCAGTCAAAGTTTGCTTCAATAACCTGGCCTGGAAACACAATCTCTTGGCCTAGAGTTATTAGAATAACGGTGCCAGTTAAGCCGGTAATCCATATTCCCGAGTCCAGTTGGTTGGTGTCATCACCCACAATTTCAACATTTCTAAAACGTACCGTGCCCTTGTTGTCTAGCACCTTCACGCCAATATCACCACCATCATCTAGTGTAAGCGCAGAAGGCGGTATTCGATGGGCAACAATTTCATCGGCATCAACCATAAGCTCCACAGTAATTCCCTCACGCAGGTTCTGGTATTTAGAATCGACTTCAATTTCTATGCGATAACTGCGCGAAATCGGATCGGCCGCCCGAGCGAGATAACTTACCTGGCCAGTGACACGTTCGCCGCTAAGGAGGCGACCATAAACTTTGGCTCCTCTACTTACAGCAGCAATATTCTGTTCGGGAACAAGTCCCACTAAAAGCATCGGGCTGTCATCGAGTATGGAAGCGCATACTGTACCTGTATTCAATAAGTCACCGATTTCGACAGTACGGGTTTCAACTATTCCGTCGAAGGGGGCGACTATCTTGGTCTTTTCAAGAGCTAGCTGTGTCCGGCTAACTTGTGCCTTTGACGATTCCAAAGCTGCTTTGAGTTGAGATACGATTACATCGGATTGCAGGCCGCGCTCTTGAAGATCGAGGGCGGCATCATATTCGAACTGAGCCTGTTCACGGCGACTAATAGCTTCCCGGAGGTCAGCCTCACGGTTATCGATGGCTATTTCACAGAGTACGTCACCTGCTTTTACGCGAGCTCCTCGGGTAACCGGATTACCGACAATACGACCGGGCTGTTCAGCTCGAACTTCAACGTGGCGGAAGGCCTTTGTGCGACCTCTAACTCGAATTTGCTCGGTATAAGATTGAGGACTGATTCTCTCAGCGCGAACGCTTATAACCTCGGGTCTTTCTGAGGCTCTGCCCGCTACAGAAGTGGCGATGACAGTCTTTGGTGCTTCTGCAGTACCTTCAGAAACCATTTCCGCATTGTGTGGCACAATAAACCAGACCACGACGAGCAGGAAAATCGCCACTGCAACCAATTGCTGTTTTTTCACTCCTACCTCCAACTCCCTTACTTAATTGTTTCTCTGGACCCTAGTGTAGTTTATATCGTGCATAATACATCCTTCCTGCATTTAGAAAATAGTTGCATTTTTAATTCATATCGTTACAGAGTTGTAGAAAACACAACCTCAAATCAGGTTATTTGGGTGTCTGAGCGTTAGTCCCTGATATTACATTATTGCCAGTTTTGAGGGCGTTGGGTATGTCAGGTTTCTAGCCGCAAACTTGGTGGCAGATATTCACTCTAAAAGTGTTACCTATTGTAACGACTTGGAATTAAAATACACCCAATTTGTGTCGAAATTACTGCAAAATCTGGGCTTTACGCGTTGCAGTCAAACTGCAGGAATCTTATCTGAATTGTGTTAGTTTTGATGTCTTAAATCGCTCAAAGGAAGGGAGATAAGGACAGCGTGAAAGATTTCGTAGATAGAGTGGTGATTGTGACAGGTTCGAGCAGTGGTGTTGGTGCGGCTACCGCAAGGTTGTTGGCTTCTCTTGGTGCCCATGTGGTAATCAATTACAACTCCAATGCAAAAGGCGCAAACGCCGTTGCCGATGATTGTTCGGCTCAAGATGCTGAAACTATCGTTATGCAGGGTGACGTAGCTGAAGATAAAGACTGTGTAGCGATTGCAAAAGCAGCCATTGAGAAATGGGGCCGGATCGATGCCCTTGTTAACAATGCCGGTACTACCAAATTTGTTGACCATGCCAATTTGGATGGTCTCGATAGTAATGACTTTCATCGCATTTACGGCGTAAATGTTATTGGTGCTTACCAGATGGTTCGGGCATGTAACGAGCAAATGCAGAAACAGAACGAGGGAGGAGCTGTCGTGAATGTGGCCTCTACCGCGGGTGTTACTGGAGTAGGCAGTTGTATTGCCTACGCGGCTTCAAAGGGTGCGATGGTGACCATGACCCTTTCTCTGGCTCGGGCTCTTGGGCCAAAATTGAGGGTAAATGCTGTGTGTCCCGGATTTATTGAAGGCGATTGGCTGAAGGAAGGTTTTGGTGAAGAGCGTTATCAACAGGTGATGGAGAATAATCGCAAAAACTCAGCACTGGGCGTGGTTGCTACACCAGAGACTGTAGCTGATGCCATATTATATTTCATTGGCGGTCCTCAAATTGTTACTGGTGAAACCATGATCGTCGATGGTGGAAGACACTTAAGCATGGCACCTCTTTCCAGGCGATAGTCCTATAGGTTTCATCTTGGCACTACTAGATACACCTCTAGGAAAAGTGGGATCTGCGAGGTATATTGCAACGCCTTGCAGTTGAAACTCATATGGCGCGAATCACTTGGTAGCGATTAAAACAACACTGCTCCCCTCATCGTTGCAAGTTCTTGCTAGAGCGCTCGAGCTTGAATTCGGTGAGTGCCATTATCTGCATTACGGGATCGATGAGCCAAGCTCTCCCTTGGGCGGTGGGCGCCAAGGGAGATCGTTTTTAGAAATGCAGCAGCACTTTTCGGACAGGCTGTGGCTGCAAATAAATGAAGCTCTTCAAAGCAGTAAAAAGGCCCTGTTTGTGGGCCACAGCGTTGGATTTTTGGCGGAGCAAAGTGCTGCACAAGGCCTGGAGACAACCTGGTTATCAGCTTCAGCCAAAGGCAATAGTAAAAATCTTGAAATCCATAGTGCCGACTTTTTATCTGCACACCTAGGAACAAACTTCGATGTAATAGTTGTCGAAGGTTCTTACCATTATCTGGATCAACTGCCAATACTCAACAAGTGTCGTGAGATTTTAAAAAGCGACGGTGATGTATACCTGTTTGGTGAATACCTCGATGACGATTCAACGATCCAGTACTCGCCGCTTCCAAATCTCAGTTCTTTCAAGCAATTGTCTGATCGACTAGGTTACGACTTAGTTCAGGAACTAGACTTTACTTTTGAAGTGCAACCTTCATTCCCTGCGCTGAGTACGTTGTTGCAACGTCATGAACAATTATTGATTCGGCGCAAATTTGCCACGAACCAGGAACTCGAAAAACTGAAAGAGAGTCTGCAACTAGCTATTGATGATTTTAACAGTGGTCGCCGGTGCTATCGTTTGTTTCATTTAACCAAAGTAGCTAGTCCCACAGGAGAATATACAAATGCGGAGTATGGTGACAAAGATGCATTTAATCCGGATGAAGTTGCTGAGCTTTTTGAAAAAAGTTTTAACAAAAAATGGGATTCCGAACTATGGCGCTGGAAGTACATGCTTGGTAATGGCAAATGCGTAATTGCAAGACAACACCGAGACGGTGAAATTGTTTCTCACTATGGTGGCATCCCAAGAGAGATTTATTACTTTGGCAGACCTTCCACGGCTATCCAGCCATGTGATGTTATGGTGCTTCCTGAGATTCGAAAGCACTATGGTAAGAGCAGCCTGTTTTTTAAGGTGGCGGCTACTTTTCTCGAGCGGGAAATTGGTAACACCGTGAATCATTTATTAGGATTCGGTTTTCCGAATAAGCCAACTATGAATACAGCCATTCGTCTCGGCTTGTATGAAAAAACGGACGATTTTGTTGAAGTGTTATATTTGACGCCTTCTGGTAAATATGAAGAAAGTGGGTATAGTTGGTCTGCGTTAAATATAGATGACCCTGTGCAGCAGCAGGAAGTAGACGGTTTATGGCAAGAGATGTGGCCCGACTTTGCCAGTGGAATTATTGGTATGAGGCACTCACAATATCTCAAGTATCGTTACTTCGAGCATCCGTATTCCGTTAAGAAGTTGTATCAGTGTCTGATGCTAAAAAATGACTCAACTGGTTTCCCCGTGGCCGTCGCGATTCTTAAAATTGATGGCGACAGAAAGCTTATTATGGATTTCATTTGTCCCATAGCGGCAATGGGAAAAACATTATCTCAGTTAAATCAGTTAGTTGAAAAAGAAGGGCAGGTTTCCGGGTTGAAGATATGGATTACCCGAGGTTGGCTTGATACGGTTAGGCTAGAAGGGGCAATTGTGAATGAATTGGGGATTGAGATACCCTGTAACAGCTGGAATCCGGGACCGAGCTCCGAGACTCTTTACGGAGCTTGGTGGCTCACAGCCGGTGATATAGATTTTATGTAAGTCTGAATACGGATCGCAAATTAGGAATTAAATTCCTCAAGTTAGGAAGTTTCAATTACATGAATAGTAGAAATATCTATGAGCAAAACCTAGATCAGAACCCCGCCAACTACGCTCATCTGACGCCCCTCAGTTTTATAGAAAGATCAGCGAGTGTTTATCCTGACAAAGTTTCAGTTATCCATGGTAATACTCACTACACCTGGTCACAAACTTATAAGCGATGTTGTTTGCTAGCCTCGGCGCTTCAAAAACTGGGCGTGGGTAAAGGGGACACTGTTTCCTTTATGGGTGCTAATACCCCTGAAACTTTCGAAGCGCATTTCGGAGTTCCTATGATAGGGGCAGTATTGAATGCGCTTAATGTACGGCTTGATGCCAAGGCCATAGCCTTTATTATCGAACATGCTGAGGCCAAGGTATTATTTACGGATAAGGAATATAGTCGAACCATCCGAGAAGCACTGGAAATCGTTCCCAATAAACCTATCGTCATTGATATTGATGATCCTTATTTCAATGAAGGCGAGTTACTGGGGCAGACCACGTACAATGATTTTCTGAAAACCGGTTCTGAAGACTTTTCCTCTTTTCAGATTGATGATGAATGGCAGGCTATTTCCCTGAACTACACTTCAGGCACTACTGGTGACCCCAAGGGCGTTGTCTACCATCATAGGGGTTCTTACCTAACAGCTTTGTCAAATGTGATCAGTTGGAGCATGCCGACGCACTCTGTCTACCTGTGGACGCTTCCAATGTTTCATTGCAATGGATGGTGTTTTCCCTGGAGCCTTGCAGTGGTGGCGGGCACAAGCGTTTGTCTTCGCCATGTCAGAGACGAGGCCATTTTCAATGCTATTGAGCAAAACGGTGTTACACATTTTTGCGGGGCACCAGTAGTGCTAAACACACTATTGAATGCCCCGGAGGAAATGAAACAGAGAATTGATCACAAGATCAATTGTATGACAGCGGGAGCGGCGCCTCCCGCGGCAGTAATTGCAGGGATGGAAGAAATGGGGTTCAGCGTGACTCATGTGTATGGTTTGACAGAGACTTATGGGCCCTGCGTAGTTTGCGCGCCCCAGGAAAGCTGGATGAAACTCGGTGTTCATGAGCGAGCAGAGGTGCAGGCACGGCAGGGTGTACGTACCTCATTGCAGGATGAAATCATGGTGGCCGATTCGGAGACCATGAAAGCGGTGCCTAGGGATGGCAAGACCATGGGTGAAATCTTCATACGCGGAAACCTTACCATGAAGGGTTACCTGAAAAATCCTAAGACTACGGAAGCGGCCTTTGCTGGTGGCTGGTTCCATTCAGGTGATCTGGCGGTATGGCACGAAGATGGATATTGTCAGATTAAGGACCGCTCTAAAGATATTATAATATCCGGTGGCGAGAACATCTCATCACTGGAAGTTGAGTCAGTCCTATTCAAACACCCCAAAATACTAGAAGCTGCAGTTGTGGCTAGTCCGGATGAAAAATGGGGTGAAGTCCCTTGTGCCTTTGTGTGCCTTAAAGTAGGCGAAGAGATGACAATCAAAGAGCTGATCGCTTATTGCCGGGAAGAACTAGCAGGATTCAAAATACCGAAAAAAATTGAATTCGGGCCCATTGATAAGACGTCTACGGGGAAAGTTCAAAAATACTTATTGAGAAAGAAGGCGGAAAAGGTCGCATACACCGCTAAAAAGTAAGCTACAATCGCCGAGTTCAACTCGAGGAGAAAATAATGAGAAAGTTGATTACCACCCTTAGTGCATTAACTACCGTGCTTCTATGTGCGCAAATATTCGCACAAGATATACCTGAGACCATTACAGTCACCAGTTCGGTCTTTGATCATCATGGCACGGTACCCGAGGAAAATTCAGCATACGGTGCCAATACATCTATTGACCTGTCTTGGTCTGATTTGCCGACTGGTACAGTTCAATTGGCTATGATTTGCGATGATCCCAAGGTTGTCGAGATTGGTATGATGCCGGAGCCGTTCGTCCATTGGGTTGTTTACAATATCCCTGCGAGTTCTGCCGGATTGCCTGCAGGTATGCCTGCTGATGCCGAAGTTAGCCTTGCTGGTCTGGAAGGCACTATTAATGGATTAAATGGTACGCGCCGCGCCGGTTATTTTGGGCCTCGGCCTCCCGCCAACGGCCAATTGCATGCCTATCACTTTAGAGTGTATGCCCTGGATTCAGATCTTGGCCTCGAAACAGGCCTTAATAAAGCTCAGTTGCTGGAAGCTATTGACGGTCATGTACTTGCTACCGGTATGCTGATGGGTCATTACGAACGTAAAGAATAAGCGCTGAATACTGATTCTTGGATCCTTAGAAACAGTAAAAAAGAATTCAGCTATTGTCGATTTCTTGCTCAGTAGATCGATAGTTGACGTCAGGCCCTGGCAACAGATAGACCAGAAAATTCAATTCGCCACAGGACGAAAACAATGATAAACATAAAACAAAAACCAAGTTCTTTGACTGTCCTTGCTTGTATCCTGGTTTTCATTTCCCCTTTCACGAATGCCCAGGAAGGCGAGATTGTTGAAACAGGAACTCATCGATTTGTCGAGGTTGCTGATGGCGTGTGGCAGGTTACCGGCACTGGATCAGTATTTACTATGAGTAACGCCATGATCCTAGTTGGAGAGTTTGACACTCTTGTAGTTGATTCTCATGTAACACCGGCTGCGTCGCGAGCTCTGCTGGAATCAATTCCGGCTGTAACCGACAAGCCTGTGCGCTATTTGGTCAACAGTCACTACCACTTCGATCACGCTCATGGCAATCAGTCGTTTCCGGAAGGGGTAGAGATTATTGGTCATGAATTCACCCGTGCCAAGCTGAATGGTGATATCGGTAACGTGCTGGAAGAAAATACCTTTAGGAGTTTTTCCGATCCTGTGCCGGCTACGGTAGCCAATCTCGCACAGCGTGCGCGAGAGGAAACCGATCCTAGGAGACGCACAGAACTTGAGGAAACCCATCGAGTTCAACAAGAATACATGAATGCAATCGAGGAAGTAGTGCCGACTCCTCCGAATATAACCCTGCAGGATAAGATGACTCTGTTTCAAGTAGTGGCAAACGGTTCCCGTGAAATCCAGCTATTGAATTTCGGTCGAGCGCACACTGGTGGTGACGTAGTAATCTACCTGCCGCAAGAGAAAGTTGTATTTACAGGCGAC
>JAKUTG010000240.1:0-3266 GCA_022447905.1 Pseudomonadales bacterium
AGTTCCAATACCATTCTTGACGCAAGTTAGCGTTACCCGCTTGAACGTTTGAATCTTCGTCCTGCTCGTCTGTCGCCGCAACGAAATCGTTAAAAGTCAATTGCTCAACGATCTTTTCGATAGTAGCCCTTAATTGAAGCTGCGGGGTCAAGTCATACCGAAAGTCTAGTTTTGGTTTTACAAAACTAAAGTCTCGCTGTTTTGAAACATCGCCCCACTGAATAATTTCTGAATCTTCATAAAGCACCGAAGTTTCAAGGGAAGCCCTCGAATTAAAGATCCAATTATGGATAATGAAAGGCTCATAACGCATCTCTTCAACAGAAGAGTTAGCATTATTCACTGGCATTGGAATAAGACCTCCCACCAAAGGCGAGGGAGTCCCTGTAGCTGCGGACATTCCCAAAGCCAGCTTAGAATCTAAGATAGTCTGCGCTCTCTCAGCACCGATCTCTATGTCCTGGCTCTGGAAAATATCAAAGGTATAGGAACCTCGAACAATGCGTTCTTTCGTTTCACCCCAAGTATCAAGAAACAGGTTTTTTTCTTTCGAAAAATCGCTAAGGACATCATAACGCTCTCTGGTGTTAGTTATCTCAAAAGAGTTCGTGATGAACAAAACCTTCCACCGACCCCCGCCATCGGTGTTGAACTCGTAGTCACCACCAATTTCCCAGCTTTTGATAATCCCAGGTCCAGTTTCTATTTGAAAGGTATCGACATTTGGGCTGACTTTTAAGTCCGTGGTTCTCCTTTCTGTATCTGTTGTAGATCTGCCATCAAACCACGTGGCATTGAGCCGGGCGCTGCTGTTTGGATTAATTTCGTAGTCAAGATTCGCGCTGGCCATACCTCCCTTCGGATCCTGTTTTCGAACTTCAAAAATTCTGTCGTTCGGCGAACCATCACCCAGCACAGAGCGCTCCCTGCTTACATCATAAAAATAGGGATCACTCGCTCTGGCGCTACCTTGAAAATTTAGCCCGCCTGCCTGACCGCTATACGAAAACTCGGCACTCGGACTGATCGTATTATCAGGAGCGTGTTCTGCACTAAAATCGTACTGCAAAGAAGCCTCGCTAAATTGCTCATTTAACACCACATTGATCACCTGCCCACTCCCTCGAACATCGAGCTCCCCGGAAGTGCCACGGATAATTTCAATACGCTCTACTTGCCCAGACGTAATGCGGCTTAGCTGAGTACCAGTGCTATTGTTTTTCCCGGCAGTCCGTTTACCATTGATTAGGATTTCAGTGGTGCGGCTCCCGCCCCCAAATCCCCGTCCACCACCCCGTCCACCACCTACGCCAGGCGGCAATCTCCCACCTCCTCCAAGTGAAGGTCCGCCAGAACTGCTTCCACCGCCGAAGCCACCCATACTCCGCAAATCAAGCCCAGGAATTCGATCAAGCATATCCTGAGCCGTAACCGGTGCCCATTCAGAAAAATAGCTGGCCGGATATCTGACAGTCGACTCTTCTCCCACATTTTCCTGGGCAGAGACTGTCTGCGCAACGCTAACTAGAACTAGCGAAGAAACTACGGAGAAAAAACAACCTAGTCGATACATTAAAAAATTTTAATATTCTTAAGAACTGAAATCTGGTTTTCTGCAAAAAGCAATAAACTAGATATTACACTCAACAAAAAAGGCAGTTATTAAGTCACTAAAACGTGCCAGTGACTCTTAAAGAAACAGTGGGGCCAGAGGAGCCGCATTGATCTTCGATTTCTTCCAAGATACCGCTGGAGATTCGCCCAACAAAACGTTGCCGTTCCCGGCAGTTCTCACCGTTGTTGAAGAGACGGGTTGCATTAAGCCGGAAAGTCATATCGTTGGGGCTCACCCATTCGACGAAAGCTGACCAGTATGGATCACCAGCCGAATACTCAATGTCGTCAATATCGTAGCGAATTCGATTACCATCGAAATAGTTGCTCCAATTTCCACCGTAATTCAGCCTCAAACGAGGAATATCATGGCGAAAACCCAACTCATTGCGACCACGCTGGCTATATAGCATCCGCCTTTCTATACCCAAAAACGGATCAGTAATCTTGGAATCCTCCGAACTGTGACCGGCTGTTATTAAGAGATTTGGCATATTGAACATGCGCATACGCACACTTGCATTCACCTCCAAACCGTATTTCTCGCCGTCCCCGATATTTCCATTGGCACTCAGGAGATTACTTTCATCGACAGTGACATCCATGCGCTCAATCCTGTCATGCCAGTCTTCATAAAACAGCCGGCCACTCACCACACCAATGTCATTGGGAAGGCGATATTCAGCATTAACCTCGTAGTTCCAATACCATTCCTGCTTTAAATTCGCGTTCCCTGCCTGCACGTTGGTATCTTCGTCCTGATTATCAGTTGCCGCGACGAAATCACTAAACGTTAACTGCTGAACAATTTTCTCGATGGTGCCACGAAGTTGGATAGCAGGGGTCAGGTCATATCTGAAATCAAGTTTTGGCTTCAAATAATTGAAATCCCGTTTTTTAGACACATCACCAGACTGGGTGATTTCGGAGTCCTCATAAAGCAATGAAGACTCCAGCGACATTCTCGGACTAATAATCCAGTTATGAATAACAAAGGGTTCATAACGCATCTCTTCAACGGTGGAATTAGCATTGGCAACAGCGACAGGTACTAGCCCACCGTAATTAGCTAAGCCTGCTACACCGGGGATATCGACTCCCAAGTTAAGATTTGAATCGAGAATGGTCTGGGCTCGCTCGGCACCAAACTCAATGTCCTGAGCCCCACCAAAGATATCGAAAGTGTACGAGCTGCGGACAATTCGCTCCCTTGTAGTACTTCCTGAATCCAGGAATAGATTTTTGTTCTCGGAGCCGTCGTCAGATAAATCAAAGCGCTCCCTGGTGCTATCCCGAGTAAATAAATTACTAATAAAGAGAACCTTGAACCGGTCACCCCGCTCAGTATTGTATTCATAGTCTCCACCAACTTCCCAGTTCTCAATCGAGCTGGGGGTTTCTTCCCTCTGAAAAGAGGACACATTGGGCATAACTTTAAGATCTATAGTGCGTCGATTTAACTCTGTATCGCCGCCTCCTTCCATAAACTGAGCATTGAAGCGACCACTGCTATTAGAATTGAACTCATAGTCCAAATTAGTGTTGATAGTCGAATAGCTTCCCTCTGTAACCCGAACGTCCCGAATAATGTCGTTAGGTGAAAAATCTCCAAGAATAGAGTTTTCCTTGCTGATATTCACATAATAATTATC
>JAKUTG010000241.1:0-3773 GCA_022447905.1 Pseudomonadales bacterium
TGAATGGTTGTACATTCGAATCCGACGCATTGCGGGAATTGATATAGGACCGGTCTTGGGCAAACGATGAGCCAGCGACTATCAGCATCAGGGCAGCACAACCCAAGGACAAGATTTTCATTTTTTTCATTACCGTGATTCTCCGCTTCTAAGATGGGTTCTACGATACAGTATAAACGACGCTATTTTTGCAGAGAAATTCAAAAACTGATAGGTTGAAAGAACTTCGGAAGAGAAAAACACTATGACTCCACGCTGCTGGTGGCCAGGGAAGGACCCTCTCTACATTGCTTACCATGACCAAGAATGGGGGGTACCGGTTAGAGATGACCGATTGTTATTTGAATTTCTTTGCCTAGAGGGACAGCAAGCAGGTCTAAGCTGGATTACCGTGCTCAAGAAACGGGACCACTATCGAAGGTGTTTCAGAAATTTTGACGTGGAAAAGGTGTCTAGGCTAAACGACACAAGCATCGAGAAACTGCTACTGGATCCTGGCCTAATCAGAAACCGTCTAAAACTCTATTCCATTCGCAGTAATGCAGAGGCATTCCTGGGAGTAAAAAGGGACTTTGGTACTTTCGAAAAATACGTTTGGTCATTCGTACACAACTCGCCGATTGATGGTAAACGTCAGAATCCTGAGCAAGTACCAGCAACCTCAACCGAGAGTGACGCCCTATCCAAAGATCTTAAGAAAAGAGGATTTAAATTCGTTGGTAGTACAATCTGCTACGCTTTTATGCAGGCCGCAGGCTTGGTAAACGATCATACAAAGAATTGTTTTCGCTACCATGAATTGAAAAACCGGGACAAACAATAAAAAACCCAGCCACTGCTAAATGGCTGGGTTCTGGTTGAAAGCATTTCTACTTATTTGCCTTGCACAACTTCGTTGCGTAACACACCAACTCCGGACAATTCGACTTCGTAAACGTCCCCTGGAACCATTGCTCGAGTGCTACCCATCGTACCCGACCAGATCATATCGCCTGGTTCTAACGTGAAGTACTGAGAGATATAACTGACCATTTCTTCCATGTTGAAAATTAAATCATCACTATTCTGCCCCTGAACTACTTCACCATTGTGACGGCCAGTAATCTGGACATTTTTGTAGTCCAAGCCCTTAACTAGGACGGGTCCAACCGCATTAAACCCTCGGGAGCCCTTGGCGCGCACCCACTGGATGTCACCACCCTGCCAAGCCCGTTCGCTCACATCATTGCCACCGGTAACACCGAAGATGTATTCATGAGCATCTTCCACAGCTACGTTCTGGGCTTGCTTACCGATTACGATAGCCATTTCAGCCTCGTAGTGTAGGTTGCGAGATTCTGCGGGCCTGACTATTGGATCTTCAGGGCCAACGATAGAACTGGCTGGAACGATAAACAAGCCAGGGTATTCCGCCGGATCTCCAGTAATGTGACTGCGGAAATTAAAGGCAGTCATGAACACCAGCGTAGGATCAGCCGGAGCTTCTAGTTTCACGTCAGACCGGTCGTACTTGGCGCCGGTATGCTCCATAGTGTCGTAGGGCGCACCGGCTAGTTGATATACCTCATCACCGTGAACCATACCCCAATGAATTTCACCACCGTCCTGTGAATACCGAACAAAGGTATCAAGCTCCTGAGCGGCTGCAAAAGTGTTGCACAAAGCAAACAGGACTGCCCCTAATGTTGTAATTAATAGCTTCATTCTTAACCTCCCACTGAAGTCTTAGTTTTCTTTCCAAAAATTGACAGAGCCCAGATGCTACGATGCTTCCTAGATATGGTCAAACATTTGCTCTTCAATAGGGTGTTCCCATTGAGTTTGGAACACAAAGCGGAAACATCAGTTTAAGATCCATCGGTTTGTCTCGACTTTATTATCACGATTGAAATACTACGTTGGAAGAAGTGGCATCTCGCGTGGTTCTAGTTTCGTTGGCCGGCAACGCAGGATCTTCATAACCAAAGCTTATCCCAAATAATATCTTGGTACCGTCCTCAACATCGAAGGCTTGCCTGACTAGATCTGGGTAATTACGCATGGTGCCCATTGGACAACTATGTAATCCGAAAGCCACCATGGTTAGCATTAAAGTTTGCGCCCACATGCCAACATCCACCGCTACTGTTGTACCAAAGGAGGGATCCATGCCTATAAAAGCAATATAGGGTGCGTCGAAGAATTCGAAATTTCTCAGTACGGCACGCATTCTACCCTCCTTGTCCTCCCGCCCAATCCCCATTTTGGTATAAAGGGCGACGGCACACTCCACTTGGCGTGTGCGGTATTCATTCTCGAAACTATTGGTATAACTATAATCCGGATTAGGAGACACCCTGTTAGTTGTATTCTCATACATCTTTTTTTTCAGGCTCTCCTTCAACTCACCGGATGCCACGTATGCTTTCCAGGGTTGAACGTTACAATTTGAAGGTGCTTGCTGAGCGATCTCAAAAATCCGATTTATTACTTGCTGCGGAACTTCTTTGTCGAGAAACCCTCGTACCGATCTACGCTTGCTCACGGCTTCGACCAAACTCATACTCGGATCGACCACCGATAACTCAGTAGTTTCAGATTCAGTATTCATATTTTTCATGTTTCTTTTTCCAATTTCCCACTTCTATAAATTCTCGGACTTAACAGCCCAGCGTTAAAGTCTAGGTATTAACCTGTCAACTAAGAATCCGACCTCCATCCAAGTCAACTGTCGTGCCAGTAGCAAAGGCATTATTCATAACAAAGATAATACCTTCGGCTAATTCCTCGGGTTTGCCAGCTCGCTTAATCAGATGCGTGGAAGTCATGCCCTTAAGCTTCCCTTCTTTTTCGTCACCAAAATGATCGAACATTGCCGTGTCTACCGTGCCTGGTGACACCGCATTAACGCGTACAGGTGCCATTTCTACCGCCAAGCATCTAACCAGGTTTTCTACAGAGGCGCCGACACAGCTTAGTGCTGATTGTGCTGGTTTAATTTTGCGAGCGGGTGACCCACTAACCAGCGTAATGGCAGCATCTTCGGTCAAATAAGGAGCTCCGGTACGAACCACCTTGGCATAACCCCACAGCTTGTCATAGGCCGCCTTAAACTGAGCTTCAGTCTGCTCCAGGAATGGCTTAAGTGTGCGTTCCCCTCCGACGGCCGTTGACACGAGGTGATCAATGACGCCTACTTCTTTAAAAATTGCCTCCAGTGAGGCCACGTCATGGGTATCGGCTTGCCTTATTTCGAATGAGCCATTGCTTGACCGTTTTGCGTTCTCAATATGTGCCTTTGAGCGGCCAGCAGCCCAGACATTAGCACCCATTCCAGAGGCTGTTTGCGCTGTGGCCAAACCGATCCCCGCTGTGCCACCAATTATGACAACGTTTTTGCCGGACAAACTATTAGTTGTCATTAACAACTCCTTAAAAAATCCGTCCCGGACTTAGAATACCGTCGGGACCCATGGTTTGTTTCAAAGCCTTCATCAGAGTTATTTCCGAACCGGTTTTGCTGTAAGGCAAAAACTGTTTTTTCATAAACCCGATACCATGTTCAGCCGACACAACACCATTTAGCTCCTGTATCAGACTATAAATAATTTCGTCTATCCTTAAATGATGGTCTCGCGCAAAGCCCAAAAAACGTCGGATGGTAACATATTCGGGTTGGAAAAAAGCCGGAACCTGGTGACTCTTGCTTGCTCTAAGTAATAGAGCAAATGGAGTCAAAACTGCTAGACTGTGTTCTCAAAAAAATGAATATTAATTTAACTTGTCAAACTTCG
>JAKUTG010000242.1:0-3766 GCA_022447905.1 Pseudomonadales bacterium
GGCAACCGGTGGGCTGGTGTCCTGGTTGTGCTGGTTATTATTTAAGTTGAAAAGAGACAGAATTACACGTGCGTTCAATATTGTCGTGCGACCACAACATTATGTGCAGGCGATGGTACAAATTAGCCTGTTTGCCTATTGGGGGTTTTTCTGGCGCCCAGTATACGATCATGCCTTGTTAATCTTAGCTCAGATTTTATTTGCATATACCTTCGATATATTGCTGACCTGGTCTCGGCAGCGCGACTACGTTCTGGGCTTCGGTCCTTTCCCCATTATCTTGAGTATCAATTTATTTCTCTGGTTTAGAGACGACTGGTTCTATATGCAGTTTCTCATGATAGCGGTTGGATTCATGGGTAAGGAATATCTGCGTTGGCAACGGGAAGGACGCAGCGTGCACATCTTCAACCCGTCCGCTTTTGCGCTTGGCTTGTTTTCGCTAGTGCTGATTCTTACTAATACCACCAGTCTTACCTGGGGGCAGGAAATCGCTTCTACTCTTACTCTGGCTCCAAACATCTACACCTTTTTGTTTTTAATTGGGCTGGTGGTGATGTATTTCTTTTCCATCACTTTGGTGGCGGGCATGGCGGCAATTAGCCTTTTCGGGCTTAGTGCAATCTATAGTTCTGCCGCTGGCGTACCTTATTTTCTTGATTCAGAAATTCCGGCTGCGGTGTTTCTCGGTCTCCACCTGCTGATCACGGATCCTTCTACTTCTCCCCGGACACCGTTGGGGAAAACTATCTTCGGCATGTTGTACGGGCTGGGTGTTTTCGGTCTCTATACCTTGTTAGGCAATATTGGAGTACCAACTTTTTACGACAAGCTTCTATGTGTGCCGCTGCTCAATTTAAGCGTTGTTGCTATCGACCGGGCAGTCAGTTCCCTTAATTTTCAACCACTGTCGAATATGTGGCGAACCGATTGGGTGAGTGGCCGTGCCAACCTGGCTCATATGAGTGTGTGGATTGCGGTATTCGCCGCCATGACCCTGCTGGGTAAGACTGATGGTAAACACACTGGCGATAGTCTGCCATTCTGGGAGCAGGCGTGCACCGAGGACCTGCCTAATAGTTGCTATCGCCTGGTGCAGCTTAAGACAGCTTACTGTGATGACAATTCTGCCTGGGCCTGTAATGAACTGGGTATCCATTATCGTGCAGGGAAAATCGTTGCGCAGGATACGGAGCAATCATTCGGCTTCTTCGCCCAAGCTTGCGAACTGAAATTCAAGGCAGCTTGCGCCAACTTGTTGGATAACATCCTGGCTTTACGAGACGCCCCCCATGAGTTGGACTTGCGGTTGCTATTAAGAGAGGGTGGGCTGAATCTGATGAATGAGTCGCTGGATAACCTTTATGCCCGCGCTTGTAATCATGACTGGGCATTCGCTTGCACAACAGCCAGTAATGAGAATCGGTTATGACCCCACGAGTGGATATTCCAGTGAATACTTCTCAAGCTCCTTTACAAAAAGTGCCGGGCCACACAGTTGGTTTCGCTGTAATGACGCTTATTATTCTCTTTATTACGTTCTGGATGAACCGACAGAGTTCGCTGTTACAGTTGAGCGTTTCAAACGAGTTGCCGGATGTTATCCCAGCTCTCGATGGATTCCTCAGCAACGCTTGGTTTCTACCTGATGACGAAATGCTGGGTTTCGTAGAAATTCCCGCCGGTTCATTTATCATGGGCAGTAATCCAGTAATTGATCGCTTGGCTTACGAAAATGAACGTTGGTCCGACTTAAGCCGGCAGGGATCAGTCGATCTGCCTGCTTTCTACATAAGCCGTTTCGAGACAACTGTTGCCCAGTTCTTCGCTTTCGCCGATGACACTGAGCTATCCGTGGATAGCATTGGTACACCCGTATTGGGTAATTACCCCGTTACTGGTATTACCTGGCCTGAGGCCCTTGCATATGGACGCTGGTTGGAGCGGCGCCTGCGCGAATCCCCTGTAACTCCTCAGGCTATTCGACAGTTATTGAACAACGGTGGACGGGTAACGCTCCCCAGCGAGGCCGAGTGGGAAAAAGCCGCCCGTGGCACCGATGGAAGAGTGTTTACCTGGGGCTCGCAACCCCAGGCTGGTTTTTCCAACTTTAATGCTGACGCAATCAGCCCTGTCGGATCATTCTCCTGCCCTGGTTGCGCGCACGGCTTGTCTGACATGGCCGGCAATGTATGGGAACTTACCCGGAGTCCGCTGCAGGACTATCCATATGATCTGACCGACGATGCTGCTGATTTAGCTGAAGATGCACTGTATGTAATGCGTGGCGGTTCTTACGATGACGCCATAAACAATGTGCGTACCGCTGTCCGCGGTGCTGCGGATCCGGGTGTTCGAACCAGCACTATCGGGTTCCGTGTGGTTATCAGTGAACTTTAATGGTAATTATCAGTTCTGCGTAAACCTATCTTCTGGGCACATTAACTTTACGAAGAGTAGCTTAGGATCAAATTTTTTCCGGGAGAGCAAAGGTCAGGATCAGATTTCCACCCCTGCGTCCTCTTGAGCCACCTCCTGATGCTACAGAAACATATTCCTGACCATCGATGGCGTACACCGCCGGTGAGGCAAAAACGCCGGATCCGGTGTTGAATTTCCAATATTCTTCTCCGGTTTCAGCGTCGAAGGCGTAGAAATAACCAGCTGTGTTACTTCCTGCGCCGACAAATACTAGGCCACCGTCGGTAACGACCGGACCAGCTTGGCCATAACCTTCGAAGATCTGCCTCCAGATCAACTCGCCAGTGGTCGGATCATAGGCCGAGAAATAACCCTTCGGATCCCGACCGGAATTAAAAGGTCGATCTATAGCGGCTACATACAGTAGGCCCGTTTTCTCACTATAGGCCAACGGTCCGTAACTGGAGCCTCCGCCCATACCCGGAGCAAAAATTTGACCCGGCCCTAGCGGGGTAAACTGTTCAACTAGCGTATTTGTTTCCATGAGTTGAGCTGGAATATCGGTTGGAAACACCGGGGAAACCGGTTCCATGCGATCGCCATTTGCCTTGTGAGGTATGGGCTGGGTTGGCCAAGGTTCTTCACCTTCAAGGTCAGTTTCTGTGGAAACTGGAGTTTCAATAATTGGGTGCACCGGTTGTCCGGTTTCTCGGTTAAGAATATAAAGCCAACTATTTTTGTTTGCTTGCGCAAGAGCCTTAACGGTTTCTCCGTTTACCTCCATGTTGAACAGCACGGGTTGGTTACCGTCGTCATAATCCCAGACATCGTGATGTACCTGCTGGTAGTACCACTCCAGTTTACCTTCACCCAACGTCAATGCGATGATCGAATCGGTAAAAAGGTTCATGCCGTCGCGCTTGGTGCTGTCACCAAAGGGATTGCCAATGGCAAAATACACCAGGCCCAGTACTGGATCGATGGAAGGTGTTTCCCATATACCGCCACCATTGCGTTCACCGCCAACCCAGGTTGGGCCAGCAATTTCCCAGCCCTGATCGGTTTCATCCTGGGGAACAGTATTAAAATGCCACAGTACTTCTCCGGTCTGATCGTCGATAGCCAGCACGTAGCCGCCTGCGATATGACTCTCACTGCGGGTAGTACCTATATAGATGACGTCGTTATAGATTTGCGGAGCTGTAGTGAACCAGTAGCCCACTGAGATGGCTGTTTCGACGGTGGGATCTTTCAGATGAAGTACATCTAGGATAACCGAGGCTTGTCCATTATCACCGAATCCTTCAAGTGGCTCACCAGTTTTTGCATCTAGTGCGAACATGAA
>JAKUTG010000243.1:0-3748 GCA_022447905.1 Pseudomonadales bacterium
TTTATACTACCAGCTCTGGCACAGGGTGAGGTGCTGGTGCCATTCAGCGATATGCCGGCAGACTACAGACGAGGTCCCGCGCGTCCTGGCGCGTCACATTTTTTAGATACGCGGATGATTTCCGATTTTTATACTGACAACATGGATTTTTATGTTGTGCAGCACTACGGCCAACCGGAAGTGAATCTGGATAGTTACCAACTAAAAATAACCGGTCTTGTGGAAAACGAGAGGGAATATACACTAGCAGGACTTCAGGCCATGAGTCAGTTTCGAATTAATGCAGGGTTTGAGTGTGGCGGCAATAACACTGCTCGTTTCCAGGGCTTGATAGGCAATGCAGAATGGGGAGGTGTTCGCCTAAGAGATATTCTTAATGAGTGTGGAGTTAAGCCAGAAGGTAAAGAAGTAGTGTTCTTCGCTGCTGACACCGGTGTAGAAGCAATTCCAAATCGGGATACCGAAGTAGAGCAGTCTTTTGCCCGCAGCTTGCCTGTTGCCGATGCTATGAACGATGCAAATATACTTGCTCTAGAAATGAATGGGGAAGCCTTGCCACAAGGTCATGGTCGTCCCCTACGATTAGTTGTACCGGGTCACTACGGCGTGTCCAATGTGAAATGGCTTATTCAGATTCATATCCAAGACCGTCGTTACATGGGACGATTTATGGGTCGTGACTACGTCACGCTTAAGAAAGAAATGGTAGGGGGCCAAGAGCGTTGGGTTGAAAATTCTGTTACTAAGATGCAACTCAAGTCTGCAATCGTCCGCATCACTCGGCTTAATAATCAACACAAGATAACCGGCTTCGTGCTTAATGATGGCACGCCACTTAGAAATGTCGAGATCAAGATTGATGATTCAACCTGGCAGGAAGCTACTATTGACCCTAGGTCCACGCAGTACTCCTGGAAACTGTTCACGATGAACTGGAATGCGTCCCCCGGGGACCACACCTTAGTGTCTCGGGTCACTGATGTTAACGGCAACGTGCAACTGACTGCAGAAGAGGTACCGGAAAAAGCGAGTCGCTGGGAAAACTATGCACAATTCCCACGTACCATAACTATCTAAACCCGATGAGTTAAATTATAAGGGGACCTACTATGCGGCGATACCGCAGTCAGTCTCCGTTTTTCCCGTGAACTGACAAATCGGAACTTCTGCACAACTGGAGATGTTGCCCATGAGCGAACTTATAAGTTCAGATCAAAGTCGATTCGATATCAAGGAGCTAGTCTCGGACCTAAACCGTTTGTTGCGGCTCAGGACTACCCCGATAGGTATGAAGCTCTTTGAATCTGTGGAAGAGATGGAGGCTGTACCACGGATACGCCGACCAAAGGCAATTCATACCACGGATCAGATCGTAGGTATGGCCTCCAGGAATGGCTGGACCGTCGGCATTACCGAAGCTGACCTGGTAGGGGCTCAATGCAAAGCAGTAATTGGTTTGCATCCGCGCGATAAGGAATGGCTATCGGGTGAACGTTACCGAGGTGTCTGGTACGCTGATCCAGAAGATGCGAGCGCCCATCAAGCCGCCATGGACGTAGTGCCTTTTGGCGAATTCCAAGCTATGGTAGTGAGCCCGTTAGTAAGTGGACGACTGAATCCCCCCGATATCTGCCTTATCTACGCGACACCCGCGCAAATGATTCTTTTTATCAATGGACTGCAATGGAGTGGTTACAAGAAACTGGAATGGGGGTGCGTCGGCGAATCTTCCTGCGCCGATTCCTGGGGCCGCGCTCTGTCAACCGGTGAGCCTAGCTTATCTATTCCCTGCTTCGCAGAACGTCGTTATGGCGGTGTCATGGAAGATGAATTGTTAATGGCTCTACCGCCCCACTACCTGCCAAAAGTAATCGCGGGACTAGAGGCGCTTTCCCGCAATGGTCTGCGCTACCCCATTCCATCCTATGGCGTTAATAATGATGTGCGTGCTGGGATGGGAGTTAGTTACAGCGAATAGTAAATCCGGTTACGACTTGAACCAAAAACTCGTTTCGGAGCTACCCTTAGGCTGTTAGTGTGTTTTCCTCTAAAAACAATCTTATGTGAATTTCAATGCTGTAAGATTTGTGTTACAAAGTGGAAATTCGATCTTTGCCCGGGCTAGGAATGAAATACGCAAAATTTTGCATAATGATCACCGGTATAGTGACCCTAGCTTCATGCGCTGTCTCGCCTGAGCGACAGGCCATGATTGATGAATTTGAGCAGACAATTCCTACCTGCCTCTCTGATTCCGACTGCCGCCCAAAATGGGCCGCTGCGCGCACCTGGGTTCTCGAGAACTCCGATTTCGCCATTCGAAGTGAGAGCGATGAGCGCATAATGGCCACGAGTAATATCACCACCAATAGTGGCCAGGGAGTTACTGTGATCAGAATGTCAGAAGGTAACGGCTACCAGATCCTAGTTAATGTGGAGTGCTTCAACTCCTTCGGTTGCCCAGGGATGCTTGATGCTCGAATCGATTTCAACCGAACCGTAAACGCAGTAAGTAACTGATTAATTCTGACTCGTTCCCTCGATAACTTCGAACCCGGGACTAAATTCAATCAGTACCGACGCCAGTTGGAAAAGTACACGCTGGTTACCTTCCACACTGCCTATTCCACTCTGCAAGAGAGATGCGAGTGTTGCTTGCCCCATGATCACGGAATCCAAATCAGCTCTATTCATTGTAATGCTGGCATCGGCTTTGTCAGATAAATAACCCTCTATATTGGTCAACGTGCCTCCACTCATCTCAATAACAAAGTTCTGCCCAGTATCAGGTGTGATGAAATTTAAAATGAACTGCACACCATCTGCCAAACTGCTGTCCACTCTAGTCGCAACAGCATCCCACCACTGGGGTGTTGTCATGGCGCGAGCAAGACTTGGACTGGTTCCTCTCGGAGCACCGATTGGAGGTGCCCCGTTGCGAAGTTCTTGTGCTGCAGAAAGAAAAACATTACGCATGCTGGCACTCTCATATTGATATCCCAACTGCTCAAATACATCCGCCAGAAGGTCTTTCGCCAGGTCGTTCTCTGGTTCAGCATAGATGAGCTTATTGAGTATCTCCATTGCAAAGCGATATTGACCAGAATCGTACAGATCTTCTGCTCTGGAGATTATCGCCGGTGCTCCTCCCATCATTTCGACAAATAGCGGTGCCGAATCTGATGGAGACAAAGGAGCTAGCGTAGCTGGGTTACCATCCCAGTAGCCCAGATAACGATTTAGTACGGCACGTGAATTGTGAAATTCTGACCCGTGGTATTGCCGCACACTCCACTTTCGCTGCAGGCTTTTCGGTACCTGGTACCTATTATGAATCTCGTTGATTGTGACGCCCTGGTTAGCAAGATTTAGTACCTGGTTATTGAGATTGGCGTAAGCATCGCGTTGTGCGCGCATAATTTCCTGTATGCGTTCGTTACCCCAACGTGGCCAGTTATGGGAAGAAACCAGTACTTCAGCTTCTTGGCCGAAGCGATACAGCGCTTGGTTAATTTGCTTGGACCACGTAAGCGCGTCACGCACAAGCGCTCCCCGCAGGGTGTAAATATTATGGATAGTCGCCGTAATATTTTCAGCCACCCACAGAACTTTATTGTCGGGAAACCAAGTGTTCATTTCCGCTGGGGCTTCGGTACCTGGTGTATTCTGGAACACCATGTTGACCCCATCGATACTGTGTTCCTCAAAAGCGCCTGTTATTGTGAGTGTAGGCGCTATGAGACCCGTA
>JAKUTG010000244.1:0-3723 GCA_022447905.1 Pseudomonadales bacterium
CGCTTATCCTCTTCATGTCTGATAACGGTGCCTGCGCTGAAGGACCAACTCTTGGTCGAGGCAATATTTTCGATGTGGAAAAACGCAATCTCGAGACTAATAATAACTACGGCGCGGCCTGGGCAAATGTTTCCAGTACACCTTTCCGCCTCTACAAACACTATACCCACGAAGGCGGCTCAGCAACGCCCTTCATCATGCATTGGCCCAAAGGCATAAAAAGTCAAAGTAACTGGTATCGCGACTCTGCTCAACTCATAGACGTTATCCCTACACTTCTGGAAGTATGCGGGGTTGCGTATCCCGAAACCTATCAAGGCCATGAGCTCTACCCGCTGCGCGGCATTTCACTCACCCCATCCTTTACGGCTGAGCCTCTCATGCGTACCAGGCCAATGTTCTCGGAACATGAAAACAACGCATTCATGATAGATGGTTCATGGAAGTTGGTGGGGAAAGGAGTCGCAACTCCACAAGGCCCAGACATTGGGAAATGGGAGCTTTATAACCTCAAAGATGATCGCACCGAGCTTAAGAACCTCGCCAAAAAAGAAAATCAGCGCCTCAAAGAAATGGCCGATTCATGGCATGCATGGTCCCTGGAGGATAAAGTTTATCCCAAGCCAAGTGGTAAGAAGAAAAAAAGAAAAAATTAACGTCACCGAGAACTGGCCCGATCATCATTATTATGACAAAAGGTAAATCGTACTTCTGGGTAGGTCTGTTAATCGGAGTAATTTTGACTTCATTTACCTATTCCTATTTGGGTCGAAAGCAGTTGAGCTCCCCAGGTCAGAAAAGTGCACGTGTTTTAAAAATGGCACATGGCTTACCTGTGACCCATCCTGTGCACGAGGCGATAATGTTTTTCGCCAAGCGCCTGGAAGAGCTTTCTGGTGGACAGTTAAGCATTCAGGTGTATCCATCTGGTCAATTGGGTAATGAGACCAAGTGTCTTGAGCAGTTGCAGTTGGGAACCTTGGATCTGACCAAGACAAGTGCTGGCGTAATGGGCAATTTTGTAAACAGCATGAAAGTTTTCAGTGTCCCTTACATTTTTCGTGATGAGGATCATTACTGGTCAGTATTGGACGGAAAGCTGGGCGGTGAACTCTTGGATATTCTGGCTGTGCAGGACAGTGGTGCTCTGAGTGGGTTTAAAGGAGTATGTTACTATGACAGCGGGAGTCGTAATTTCTATACGAATATACAGGTCAAAAAGCCGGCAGATCTAAAGGGTTTGAAGATCAGGACGATGAAAGATCCTGTTGCAATGGACATGGTGCAGGCATTGGGTGGTTCGCCGACACCCATACCCTGGGGAGAACTTTATACGGCATTAAAGCAGGGTGTTGTAGATGGCGCTGAGAATAATCCGCCGAGTATAGTATCCAGTCGTCATTATGAAGCCTGCAAGTTCCTTGCCATGGATCATCATTCCCGAATCCCGGATATCGTTTTGATGAGTGCCAAGAAGTGGGATACCCTGAGCCTGCAGGAACAGGGCTGGTTGATGGACGCAGCTGAAGAATCCAAGGAATTGCAGAAAAAGCTATGGAAGAAGGCAAGCGATGATGCAATGGATGTCATGCGTAAAAATGGGGTAACGATTCTAGATGTCGAAACAGCACTCTTTAAGAAAGCATCCATGCCGGCAGTTGAGAAAAACCTGCATGGCAAGATCAAGGAACTTTACGAGAAGATACAATCGGTATCCAGCGGGGAATAGTCATGTTTGAAGCTATACATAAATCAAGTGAGCGACTGCTGGGGATTCTGCTGGTAATATGTTTTGTCGTCCTTGTCGTCGATGTCGTTTTAGGTGTCTTCTGGCGCTACGCGCTCTCTTCTCCGATCGGGTGGACAGAGGAACTGGCGACCTTCCTGATGGTCTGGCTCGTGTTTCTCGGGAGCACCTATGCTTATCTGTTAAACAGTCATCTTGGAATCGATCTACTTGATCGCCAACTGGATCCTGAAGTAAAGCGTCTGATGAACGGCTTTGCGCATACACTGGTTCTGTTATTTTCCATTGGAGTCTTTGTATACGGAGGTGTAAACTTGTTTATCGAGAGATGGGACTCCGGGCAGTTGATGCCGACACTAGGTATACGCAAGGCTTGGTTTTATCTGTCAGTGCCGGTCAGCGGTGTGCTGTTTATTGTATTTTCACTGGAGAAAGTGTTGATTTATAAGGAGGAGGAGAAGGAATCATGAGTCTCGGATTATGTATTCTGATGATCCTTTTCGTGGCCCTGTTATGTATCAATGTGCCAATCGCATTTATTCTGGGCATTGTAACGGTTGCCGCGGCATTCTCTCTCGGCTATGAGCAGGTACTTGTTACCATTGCTTCCGATATGGCGAGCGGAATAGACAGCTTTACGCTGCTTGCAATTCCGTTCTTTATATTTTCAGGTGACCTGATGGGGGCAGGTGGCCTGGCAAAGCGATTAATTGATTTTGCGAACTCGCTGGTTGGGCGTTTCCGTGGTGGTCTTGGACTGGTGAATACTTTGACTTGTGTGTTTTTCGGTGCGATATCCGGCTCCGCAGCCGCAGCCGTGTCTTCTATCGGGGGAACTTTGATTCCCGAGATGAACAGCAAGGGTTATGGCAAAGATTTTAATATCGCGTTGACTACATGCTCTGCAACAACAGGACTGCTAATACCGCCAAGTAACGTGATGATTGTTTATGCGGTGACTGCATCAAACATTTCCATTGCGGCCTTGTTCATGGCGGGAATTTTGCCAGGCTTGTTGATGGCTGCATTGCTTATGACAGTTTGTGTAATCATCAGCAGCAAGAAAGGGTATGGGGGAAGCCCTGATGCGGGAAAGATCAATATCATGACAACCGGCTGGAAGGCTTTCCCGAGTCTTTTGCTGATAGTGGTTGTATTATGGGGTATACTTGGTGGAGTTTTTACGCCAACTGAAGCATCGGGGATAGCGGTAGTCTGGGCATTTGTCCTTGGAGTCATCATTTATCGTGAGATTAAGTGGGTGGATCTGCCAGCATTGATACAGCGTTCAGCTCGCACAACAGCGGTGGTTCTTTTACTGGTGGGGACAAGTTCAGCGATGAGTCGCTTTCTTACCAATGAGCAGGTCCCTGCAGCAGTCAGTAATTTCCTAATGGGTCTAAGTGATAGTCCGATAATGATCCTTCTAACCATAAATATCATGCTTTTGATTGTTGGAGTATTTATGGATATGACACCGGCAGTGCTAATCTTCACCCCCATACTCCTGCCCGTTGCAGTAGGTCTGGGACTAGATCCGCTTCACTTCGGAATTATTCTGATTCTGAATTTGTGCATCGGTCTATGCACGCCACCGGTGGGGGCCTGTTTGTTTATTGGCTGTAGTGTTGGGAAGGGTGATATTGCCCGTGTATCCAAAGCGATGCTTCCTTTTTACGCAGCCATGATACTGGCCCTGATGCTGGTAACCTATATCCCCGCAATCTCCCTTTTCATACCGTCTCTTTTAGCTGATTAGAGGCAGCGGTGTTCGGGAGGTTTCTGCGTGGGCACCGGAGGAGGTGGAGTTATCCGCCGGCGGTTGATGATGCGTCTGAAATGCCCGGGCCAGCTCCGCTGCGGCCTCGCGAATGATGCGTGAGAACTCCGGTATCTGTTTCTTGGTGAACCTCACGGTTGCCGCAGTGAATCCGATTGCGCCCACTTGGCAATTAGCAGTTCGACGATTTCCTTGT
>JAKUTG010000245.1:0-3723 GCA_022447905.1 Pseudomonadales bacterium
AACCCTGATCGTTTAGCACTGGCTCGCTCAGCCACCTCGGGAAGCATGTATAGGGCATCAGCGCTATCAATAAATCTGTACTTCCCTTTTGTCGAAAAGTCATTGATGAACGCTGTATCACGACGATCTATGGAAAAATCTACCTGCATCGAACCTATACCATAACCATATCGGCCGTAAATTATTGACTCAGAGGCCCCTAAGCCAGACAAAGTTTCGCCACGCTCATAAAAGTCACGCATGTGAAAATCCATCATTCGGTTGAGAATGCCTCTTCGACGATGAGTTGGCAATACCGCTACATTGTCTAAAAGGGTAGTAGGAAACCTTTCTTTTCCAACATTCATTTTGAGGGGATAAGCAATGCCATAACCAACGATAATACCGTCATCAACGGCAGCGACTCCTCGACCGTCGTTGAGGGCTTCGGCAATAAGGGGCAATGCCGCTTCGTTGCCATGACTACCGTAGGCACGTTCTGTCGCAATGTGACTTTCGAGAATTTCATCTTTCTCGATGTACCGAATTTCTATTTCCAAATATCTTCTCCCTTCAGTCGGTGCTAATGTCGATTCAACAGCCGCAAGGCTCTAATCACTCTGGATATATTGTTAACTCATAGTGCGTGAAATTGAGCACTTGTCACTATCATCTAACAGACGACATCATCTGTTTGCTGGATGGTATCACTCTGGTTCTGTGAAAAGAGTGGTTGTGACTCTGGCGGATATAACCTCCACGAGGAGCGGGTGCAGTGCTATAGGGGTGGTTACGGTATCCGGACGGGCACTATTTATTCACGCAGCCAACGCAATATTTAGCCTTTGTGCAAAGTGTGGACGGACCCTAGTCCAACTACCACCTTCAATAATATTAGAACGCGGATTGTACCCTGTTGTGTCTCGGGACCGGTCTGCCCTGACCGTTGCAGCCGTGTCGTTGAAAACATAAAACGGTATCGACGAGGTTGAGGCGTGGTTGGGGCCACTCACTGTACCAGTTGTACTAATCGGTCATCATGGCCACCACGCCGTCTGCTGTAACTAACCCTTTGGCGCCTGTCTGGTGTTCTCTGATAATATTCGGCAAATGCTGCCTGATCCATTGGGAGAGATGGGCAGGGTGTCATAAGGAAGTCGGACATACGGGAGCTGGAAGTGACACTTTTTTACAGACCCCAAAAATGTGGGCTGAACACAGCGGTATCTCCTGGTTAGTTCGGAAGGATTACTGAAGTATAACCAGAATGATTCCCACTAAAGTCGACATTTGCTAGCCGATAATAAAGCGCAGAAGAAACCGAGCCTCCTGAAAGTTTATCAATATGACTCATTTCACCATTTGGCGTTAAATAATTGGCTATTGTCTCCCAATCAGTAACGCCATCCTTTGAACGTTCAATTATGGTGTGGTTAACGTCCAATGAGTCGTTGTTGATCCACCAATTTAAGAACACGTTTTGCAAAGTTCGGGTACCCGAAAAACCGTTTGGTTTGCTAGGCGCTATGTGATCCACGGCAGACGAAACGATGGTTTGGGGAATAGTTAACTTACTTGGTTTTTCAGGGAACCAGTCAGAATTGTCTCCATATCTGTTCTTTGAGCGTACTTGAAAGCCATATTCTACGCCTCCTTCAATCTCCCACCTGCCTATTGGGAATTTAACTGATGATGGCGAAATCCCAGTAATGACTATGTATTCGGGAACAAGTTCATCCATCCGAAAGATTCGTACATCAAACGAAACGATGGGCTGCCCATCTTGAGAATAAACATTGTCCAGAACAATTTCAAAATGAGGGATTATCCCCCCTGATACCATCTCCCCCGTTTCCAAAATTAGAAGAAACCCTGGAGTGGGAGTAGAAGTAGGTGCAGGGGTTGGCGGACCAGGTGTTGGAGTAGCGGTTGGTGTCGGAGTAGGGGTGGATGTTGGCGCAATAGGTGTAGATGTAGGGGTTGATGGTACGGGACTGTTTGTGGGGACCGCTTGGGCGGTAGCCTCAACAATGGCTTTCGACATGGCTTGAGCCTTGGCTTCGACGGTAGCCTCTATTGCTCGCTCTTCTGTGAGCCTAGCCTGGACGGTAGCTTCTACGTCTAGCGTGGCGGAAAGCGTGGGTTGCTGTGCCCCACCGCACGCGACAGTCCAGAGCATGAGCATCAAGCAAGGAAATGCCAGTGCAATGATCAGTTTCATTTCATCGCTGCCTTGGTGGTCCTATTAGTGTTGGTGTACAAAACCAATTCAGAGGTCCATAGATTCAACCGCTGTCCGCCTACTCCACTCCCTCACATACACCCGCACCGAGCTGCTTTTGAGTCCCAGTTTGGTTTTTGCCAGGTAACGGACCGCCATCCGCGGCAGACCCTGGTCAAGCCAGAAGAACCTTGCCGTCTTCATTGAGCCGGCATCGGAATTGTGCCTGAGAGCGGTGTTTATGCGTTGCGAGGTTTTCGGTAAACGCACCGATGAATCGCCGATGTTATGCATGATTTATCCGTGTGTACGTGTTGGCGGGCTCGAGGCATGTTAAATAAAGCTGATGATAACAGATACCGGCTAGCGAACCGTCCTCGGTACGACGACGGGTACGTCGATCGAAACGCTGACCGGTAAGATGGCCATTACCGTTAGGCACCCTTAAAATGGGTGGTTGATTGTCGCTATTAGTAGATATATTAGAACGTGATAACACGTAGTAATAGGCAGGTTTAATGGTAGAAGATTTCAATGGAACTTATGTCTCAGCTGCTGAGGCCGCCCAAACGCTCGACATCACTCCGGCAGGCTTAGGCCGGGTGATTCAAAGCGGAAGAGTTCCCGCGGTGAAAGTAGCCAATCGATGGCTCTTGGCAAGAGATGATGTTGAAGCCTTCGCAGCTACTTACGCCGGGAAACCCGGCAGACCCAGAACAAAGCGCAAATACACGAAGAGGAGTCCGAAATGGTTCAGCTAATGAGAGCGGCCTGTACGCAAGGGTTAGCAAGGAAGACCAGGTGGAAGGCTACAGTCTGGATGCTCAAAAGCGCAGTTTCAGGACACTGGTAAAAGGGAAAGGTTGGGCCCATAGACAGCATATCCGAAGACTATGGCGGTTGAGAATGCCATAAAGGCAATAGGTATCTCTCGACGACACGAAACACGCCGCTCAGGTGAGTTGTTCATGGCCTTGGTCGATCAAAGAGTGTAAGCGATATGTTTTCGTTCCAACGGCAACATATCAAGCTCGTGCGGTTCGAATTTCAAAGAGGCGCTTACTTTGCGGAGAGTTTGATTGGCGAGTCCAGCATATCCGTCTCCAGGTTGACGCTCATAGTCGCCGTTGCTACACTCGCGCCACTCTGAGCAAGTATTGGGAGAGCGATAGATGTCCTCTGAAAACCACCACGCCACCGCACTGGGACACCTGCGAGTGTTGGACCTGGCTACTGCTCAGATCGGCTACTTCGGGAAGATTTTCGCAGACCTAGGCGCGGACGTTATCAAGGTCGAGTCTCCTCAGGGCGACCCGTCCCGCCAGATGGCTCCATTCGCAGGTGATCTCAGTGACCCGGAGCGCAGTCTCTACTTCCTGAACTTCAACGCCAACAAGCGCAGCGTCGCGCTGGACTTGGAGACCGATGCTGGACGCGCATCGTTGAGTCAGTTAGCCTCTGGCGCGGATGTGCTGGTGGAAAGTTACACACCGGGATATTTGGACAGTTTAGGCGTCGGATAC
>JAKUTG010000246.1:0-3701 GCA_022447905.1 Pseudomonadales bacterium
TACTGGATCACTTTGGAAGACGTCCATAACGCAATCGATGCGATTAAATCTCTTGCCGATCTCGCGACTATTCTTTTCGAGGGAATTGCGCCCCCGTTAGGCCATAGTGTTTGGTAGAGACGTCGTACTTGGCCGTCGGCGATGTACCCGAATAGCCTAACGTCCGTTCGTTTATACGCAAGGTCTCCCCTGTGCCTTTATAGATGGAGTCGAGATCGATTCCTACCTCCGCTTCACTTCATATGTACGTGGTACCGTCGAGGTCCCGAAGTATTGCACCGTACGACGCTTTCTCGTGTGATGTTTGTAGCCGGCGTAATCCAACCATCCGTTTTCATTAACAGACTCAATCCTCTCGGTTCCATGCGCTACCGGCCCAGTCGGTAGGCTCGCCTTCCCCAGGGACAGGTACTTCTCGTATGCGCTCAGGAACGTCGTCATATTCAAGGCGTAAAGCCTTGCAGCAAACCGCGTGCAGGTTGTATCCCATGGTGTGATAGGTCAATTCAAGGATGTCTTCGTCAGAGAGATGGGAGTGCAACGCTTCAAACAGTTCATCCGATGCCCTCCCTCCCTGTAAAATCAAAGCGTCCACCCAAGCCAGTACTGCGCGTTCCTTAGCGTCGAAAACATCTGAGACTTGCCAATGAGGTATGGCAGCGACTTGTTCATCGCTAATGCCAAAACGCCGGGCGGCCTTGCAGTGTTGCGAAAACACGAATTGACTGCTTTGAGTATACCCGGTGCGCATGAGCGCAAGCTCACGGACAATATCATCCAATTGACTGACGGCTTTATCGGCAAACATGCCAAACAAGGCAAAGTGACTGGTTGCGTGATCAAAAATGTACGGTACCAAGGCAAACACCGACCACCAGTTGCCGGGTGTGCCCGTGGCCGTGCCCGGCGCCTCAACTGGATCGCGTTCACCGAATATCGCCTTGTAATACTTCAACACGTTTTGTGAAGCTTCGTGTTTTGGAACTTCTCTTAGTCTTGGCATATGGATTCCTCCGGTTGTTGCAGCTTTCGTTCTGCTGAATTGAGCGCTACCCGCCATCCTTTGCAGAAAAAACTATCGATTGAAATGTTGTTGACATATCAGAGCATAGTCAAAGATATTGTCTCCTTGTGGTCAAGAATGAACTCCGCTCTGAGCGGTGTGTGAATTGGACAGTTCTTCGAGCACTCGTATCGTTTATCCAATACCAGGAGAAACTCATGCCGACCAATGAAAAGTTCGAGATTAGGGGTATCAACCACTTGGCCTTAGTTTGCAGAGACATGAAAAAGACTGTGGAATTTTACTCCGGGGTCCTCGGGCTCCCGCTAACTAAGACTATCGAGCTTCCCCGCGGTGCGGGCCAGCACTTTTTTTTCGACATTGGCAACGGGGATTCCTTGGCATTTTTCTGGTTTCCAAACGCGGCGGAAAGCCAGCCTGGGATTACGCATGCAGAGGCACTTGTAGGTCATGGCGATATTACTTCGGCGCACGCATCGATGAATCATGTGGCTTTCGATGTTCCAGAAGACAAGATTGAGGAATACCAACAAAAACTGAAAGCGGCAGGTGTCGAGATTACCGATGTCGTCAATCACGATGATTCGGAAACTCAGTCGAGCCCGTCGATTACGGACACTACCTTCGTGCGGTCTATTTACTTCAAGGACCCGGATGGCATCTTATTGGAATTTGCGGCCTGGACCAGAGACATGAACGAACAGGACGTTAATTGTGAACCCAGAAGCGTCGATCACGCGTGAAGCTGGGTGCCGCGGTTATGCAGGAAGAAGAGTTAGTTGACCGCATCAGGGCGCTGCTCCCTACCGTGGCGGAGCACGCGATACAGGCCGAGCAAGAGCGCAAGCCTGTAGATTCTGTAATGAAGTCCCTTGAAGAAGCAGGGGTATACAAGTTCTTCGTACCAAAAAGATATGGAGGGTATGAATTCAGTCTCGGAACATTCATGGATATTGGCATAATGCTCGGCGAAAGTTGCCTATCTACGGCCTGGGTGACGACGTTCTGTATGGAACATAACTGGTTGCTCAGTTTGTATAACCGAGAAGCTCAGGACGATATTTTTGGGAAACAACCCTACATCATTGCGCCGGGCGCTCTCGCGCCCAAAGGTACGGCAACCCCGGTAGACGGCGGTTATCGTATAAATGGTCGCTGGGAGTGGGCTACCGGCGTGATGCACGCAGATTGGGTGATGGTCGGGGCGTTGACACCCACAGAGGATCCAAAAAAACCTGATCTATGTATGTATCTCATCCCCCGCGACGAAGTGAATGTTATTGATACTTGGCACGTTGCCGGGATGGTGGGTACAGGAAGCAACGATATTGAGGTTGAAGACGTATTTGTGCCTGGGCACCGTAAGCAGAGCGTTGTCGATATGCGCGATGGCTCAAGCCCTGGCGCGTTATTTCACGACTCGCCAATATATAAGATGCCAATGATGCCAGTGTTGGGATTGACGGCTGCAGCGCCTGCGGTCGGCGGAGCACGTAAGGCCGTAACACTATTCAGGGAACGGCTACAAGAACGCACTGTCTATGGTACGGCAGATAAGCAAAGCCAAAGGGCGATCGCTCAGGCTCGTTTGGGTCATGCCCAAGTCGCGGTGGAGACCGCGGAAGTTTCGTTAAAGAGTATCGCCCAAACCGTGGTGAACTGGGGCGAAAGCGGTAAACCTTGCCCGGAAATTGAACGCGCACTTCTGCGCTTAAAGATTGCTCATGTGGTTAGGCAAGCCCGGGATGTCGTGCGGGACGTTGTCGAAGCCAGCGGTTCTCACGCCCATTTTCTATCTAGCCCATTGCAGCGGATCCTTCGCGATGTGCACACACTGTCTGGCCACACCGTGTTCGATCTAGACGTTGGTGGCGAGCTTTACGGTAGGCTTTTACTGGGATTGCCAGCTAACGCGCCAGTTTAAGCGGTTAACCGACGATGACCCTGCTCGTTTCATTAGTGTCGTAGTAAGCAATAACTGTGCCCGGAACCAGAAAGTATCTTCACTGATACCTACGCCTCTCGCCGAGACCTCTCATGGGTCTTGGGATTGGCTCACGTTGCCACACAGTCCGTAGTACAGACGGTTTCGTCGAGAACTTGGTTCTATACTCAATCTAAGATGGTTAACGGAAAAAATTAGGAGGCTACTATATGGAAGCACTTGGCATACTTGGGTTTATTTTCGGCTTGGCAGCTATAGCAAAAGTTACGTTGTTGGAATCCCGGCTGAAAAAGGCCGGTGCTCTAAGTGAAGACACCACGCCCGAATAGTCGACCAACCGTCTACGAAAACTAATGCGTCTGTCATTTGAGTAGGTTTTGGATGTGAACCATAGAACTTTTTGTCTATGGTCGAGTCGAGCCCCGGAGAGTCCAACTCCCGCCGCAGATGCAACAGCAGCGCGGCCGCAATCAAAGTAATCGCGCGGAAGGCGTCCTAAGCCTCGAATGCAAATAGAACAATGTATAAATCTGCTATAACTACATGGATGAAGAAAATGATATCCATCGCTCGGATCCCGATATTTCTGTTGATCATTTTCGCGTCGGTTAGCCCAATTCAGGCTGCGCTTGAGGATGATAAAAAACCCAATATTGTCTTGGTTCTAATGGACAATTTTGGCTACGGTGAAATTGGCGTTTATGGCGGAGGGGTTCTACGCGGGGCGGCAAC
>JAKUTG010000247.1:0-3693 GCA_022447905.1 Pseudomonadales bacterium
CAATCGCACCTCACCCGTGCTAAGAGGGAAATGGGTATTGACCAATATATTGGGCACACCACCACCTGCTCCTCCACCTGATGTGGCGGATTTGCCAGAGAGTGGCTCTGATGGTCAGCCGGCCAGCATACGCGATCGAATGCTGCAACACCGAGCTGATCCGGCTTGCTCAGGCTGCCACGCACCTATGGACCCGCTAGGATTAGCTCTCGAGAACTACGATGCAATCGGCCGTTGGCGCATCACAGGAGAAGCTGGTCTGCCCATCGATGCTTCAGGCCAGCTACCCAATGGCTCCCAATTCTATGGGCTGCAGGGCCTGCGTGGGCTATTATTGGAGCGGAGTGACGAATTCATCGGCACAGTGACAGAGAAACTTCTTGCCTATGCCATAGGTCGATCACCGGAGTACTTTGACAAGCCAACAATTCGGTCAATAGTTCGCGATGCAGCATTGGAGAATCACAGCTGGTCGTCTATCATCGTGGGTATCGTACAAAGTACCCCGTTCCGTAAACGGAGATCAGAATCATGATTATTACCAGGAAAGCAATACCGCGCCGTGCAGTCCTGCGTGGCCTCGGCGCCGCACTAGCGCTGCCTATGCTCGATTCCATGATACCAGCACTGGCGAGTCCACCAACTCCCACCAAACGTCTCGGCATAGTGTATGTGCCAAACGGTATGCGCATGGATCATTGGACACCCCCTACTGTCGGCAGCGGTTTTCAGTTTCCGTCCATCCTTAAGCCAATGGAGCCATTTCGCGATAGTATTCGCGTACTCACAGGGCTGCATGGCGTTGATGGAGAAGGCCCTCATGCACGCGCGTCAACGCGTTTTCTGACCGGCGTTGCCTCCCAGCGAGACAATGGTTCTAACCTACGGGCTAGTATCTCAATGGACCAAATTGCGGGTAAAATACTTGGCCGTGAGACTCAGCTGGCCACCCTTGAGTTAGCCATTGATGGTCGTGATTTCGCCGGTTCTTGTGACGAAGGCTTCAGCTGTGCCTATACCAACACTATTTCCTGGGCAAACGAGACAACACCATTGCCTATGGAAAATAACCCCCGATCAGTCTTTGAGCGACTTTTTGGCGACACTGGCACTACCGATCCAGAGCTACGAAAAGCACGTCTTAGCAAAGATGCTAGCCTGCTAGATTCAGTCTCCGAGCGAGCCCAGGCGCTATCAAAGCAGCTGGGAGCAGGTGACCAGACTAAGCTGAGTCAGTACTTGGAAGCTGTGCGCGATGTAGAGCGCCGCATCCAGGTGGCTGAAGCCCAGAGTGGCCGTGAATTGCCTGTTATTGATCAGCCCGCCGGCATCCCCGACACCTTCGGCGAGCATGCCAGGCTAATGTTTGACATGATGGCACTCGCATTCGAAACTGACATGACCCGGGTAGTAACCTTCATGATGGGCCGAGAGATCACTGGCCGCACCTATGCCGAGATTGGCGTGCCTGATGCTCACCACCCTATTTCTCATCACGCCCGCGATCCGGTGCGACTGGAGAAACTACTAAAGATTAATCAGTACCACGTTACCATCTTTGCCGAGTTTCTCGAGCGCATGCGTTCGACGTCGGATGGTAACGATTCATTGTTGGATAATTCAACCATCATATATGGTGCAGGCATGGCAGACAGTAACTCGCACTATTCTCGCGGCCTACCAATTCTTTTAGCTGGTAGTGCCGTAGGCAAAGGGGGGTATCACATGCAATACCCAGAAAATACACCACTGACCAATTTACACTTGAGCCTGTTGGACAAGATAAATATACCCATTGATTCACTAGGGGATTCTACTGGCAGATTGCCGTTATAATTAGTAACAAATGCCAAACTGAAAACCGTTTACACTCATGACATTGTTCAAACAGGAACTCATCATGAAAACAATACTGAAAACATTTTTGCCGCTAGCCTTGGTATTAATTACCGGGCATGCACTAGCACAATCGGATGGAAACTGGGAACTACCACGAACCGTTGATGGCCATCCTGACCTTCAAGGCGTCTGGGAAAACAACACCATTACACCGGTGGAACGCCCAGAATTGTTTGGCGATAAGAAATTTCTGACCGATGAAGATGTCGAATTCCTTAACCAGCGTATTGCTGAAATTGAAGCGGCTGGGGCAGATGCCCTTTTCGGTGAAGGTGTCCTGCAGGCGGCTTTCAGCGGCGAGATTAATTCCTATGACCCCTCCACAGGGAACTATGATTCCCAATGGATGGCGAGTCGTACCATTCACCGACGAACCTCTCAGATTATTGATCCACCCAACGGTCAGTACCCGTCTCGCACTGAGCAGGCTACCGCAGCTGCTAGGGAGCAGGCGGAACGTCGTCGTCTTCACCCAGCCGACAGCTGGACCGATCGTGCACTGGGTGAACGCTGCCTATCCTTTGGCGCACCGCGCCTCTCTTCCGGATACAACAGCTACTGGCACATTGTGCAGTCCAAGAAAACCGTCGCCATCGTCCAGGAAATGGCACACGACGTGCGCATTGTCCCCATCGTGGAGAAACCGCACGCTCCGGAAAACATAAAACTTTGGCTTGGCGATTCCCGCGGATGGTGGGAGGGTGACAGTCTTGTTATTGAGACAACTAATTACTCTGAACCCAGCAATTCCGGGCCGGATACTGTGAAAAAGGTAAACATTGAACGATTATCTCGAATTGGCCCGAATGCCATGCAGTATCAATTTACCTCTCATGATCCGGGTTCGTACATTGCTTCATATACTCGCGAGATCATCTTTGACAAATCACCGGACAAGATTTATGAGTATGCCTGCCATGAAGGCAACTACGGCATGACAAATATACTTTCTGGTCATCGTGCCCATGAACGAATGGCCACAGAAACCAACTAACCGGTAGCGCATCAATTTTGAAAAAACCTGAATGGGGTGAACGAAAGCTCACCCCATTTTTTTCACTAAAAAAGAGACCTGCCCCTTTAAGGAAAGGCTTATAAAATAATAACCTTCGATGGGAGTATTGAGATGTTAACCCTGCCCTTTAACGAGCTTCGCCCCAAACCCGGCATTAGCCCGCTGCTGTTATTGCTGAGCTGCCTGATTTTCACAGCTCAGGCTCAACCTGAAGATTTCTTTACACCGGTTACCGATACCATGTTGCAAAACCCGGACGATAGTGACTGGCTTATGTGGCGTCGTACGCTGGATAGCTGGGGCTATAGCCCGCTGGACCAGGTCAACCAAGATAACGTTAACCGATTGCGCCTAGTATGGACTCGAGATTTGGCAGTAGGGACCGGTGAAATCACACCTTTAGCATATGATGGAGTGCTATATGTACCCCAAGCAAACGACGTCATACAGGCCATTGATGCCGTTACCGGTGACTTCATTTGGGAATACAGCCGCCCGATCCCCGAGGACCTCTACCAAATGGTCGGCGGCAATGCCCGCAATAATCGCAATATCGCCATTTACGAAGACAAAATCATCAACACTAGTGACGATAACCATATTTTCGCACTGAATGCCCGCAATGGTGAACTGGTGTGGGAAACTCAGATATTAGATTACCAAATAAATTCTGCCACCCATAGTTCCGGGCCGATTATTGCTGATGGACTCGCTGTATCCGGTCGCAGCTGTCGCCCGTGGGGTGGCCCACAGGCCTGCATAGTGGTGGCACACAATGC
>JAKUTG010000248.1:0-3656 GCA_022447905.1 Pseudomonadales bacterium
CGCAAATAAAAACGACACTTAATCGCTATCAGAAAAAATCTGTAAAAAGGAAGTTTTTCTTAAATGGAGTCCAAATGAACCTTCATGAATACCAGGCAAAGCAGTTATTTGCCGATTATGGCCTGCCAGTCTCTAAAGGCGTTGTGGTAGATGATGCCGACAAGGTAGCTGCAGCAGTAAAAAAGATTGGTGGCACAAAGTGGATGGTAAAAGCTCAGGTCCATGCGGGAGGACGAGGTAAAGCTGGTGGAGTTAAGTTGGCGGAGAGCGTTGAGGATGTTCGTGGATTCGCTGAACAGTGGCTTGGTAAAAATCTCATTACCTACCAAACGGATGCTACAGGACAGCCGGTAAATAGAATACTAGTTGAGGCTTGCACTAATATAAGTCAGGAACTGTACCTTGGAGCAGTGGTAGACCGCTCCTCGAGTCGAATTGTTTTTATGGCGTCAATGGAGGGTGGCGTCGAAATCGAACAAGTTGCAGATAAGAGACCTGAAAAAATTCTTAAAACCCCGATTGATCCAATTAAGGGCCCGCACTCATCCCAGGGACGTAAGTTGGCTTTAGACTTGGGGCTGGAAGGCGATCAAGTTAAGCAATTTATTGAGCTATTTCTCGGTTTGGCCAAGTTATTTCAAGATCTAGATCTGTCACTCTTAGAGATCAATCCTCTTGTCATTACAACCGAAGGAAATCTCGAATGTTTGGATGGAAAAGTTATTATCGATAGCAATGCTCTTTACCGGCAACCAAAACTGCAGGAAATGTTTGATCCTAGCCAAGACGATGAGCGAGAAGCGTTGGCTGCCCAGTGGGACCTTAACTACGTGGCGCTGGATGGCAACATCGGCTGCATGGTGAATGGTGCTGGTTTAGCCATGGGCACGATGGATATCATAAAGATCCATGGAGGGAAACCAGCAAACTTCCTTGACGTTGGTGGGGGTACTACAAAGGAGAAAGTAACTGAGGCTTTCAAAATAATTCTATCTGATGAAAACGTGGTAACCGTATTGGTAAATATATTTGGTGGTATTGTGCGCTGTGACTTAATCGCCGAAGGGGTGATTGGGGCGGTACAAGAAGTAGGCGTTCAGATTCCGGTTGTAGTGAGGCTTGAAGGCAATAATTCAGAATTAGGGCGCGAAGTACTAGAGAATAGTGATTTTAACATCGTTGTGGCCTCCAGCCTTTCTGAAGCTGCCGAGTTATCAGTTGCACTAGCGGAGGATGCTTAATGAGTATCCTGGTTGATAGCAATACCAAGGTTGTTTGCCAAGGTTTCACCGGTTCCCAGGGGACGTTTCATTCGGAGCAGGCGATCGAGTACGGCACCAATATGGTAGGCGGGGTAACTCCCGGCAAAGGCGGCCGGGTTCATCTTGGATTGCCTGTATTCGACACAATGCAGGAAGCCGTTGACAACACTGGGGCTGAAACTTCTGTGATTTATGTACCTGCTCCATTTTGCAAGGATTCGATCCTAGAAGCCGCAGAGACTGGCATCAAACTAATTGTCTGTATTACAGAAGGTATTCCAATTCTAGACATGCTTGTGGTAAAGGCTAAATGTGACCAATTAGAGGTGTGTTTAATCGGCCCAAATTGCCCCGGCATTATTACACCAGGGCAATGCAAGATCGGGATTATGCCTGGCTATATCCATCTACCAGGAAAAGTGGGGATAGTCTCTCGATCGGGGACTTTAACCTATGAGGCTGTTAAACAGACCACAGACCATGGTTATGGGCAGTCATCGTGTGTCGGTATCGGTGGAGACCCAATTCTTGGATCAAGTTTTATCGATATTCTGGGTATGTTTGAAGAAGACCCTCAGACTGAGGCTATAGTCATGATCGGTGAAATTGGTGGCACTTCGGAGGAAGAAGCCGCGGCCTTTATTAAGGAAAATGTATCCAAACCAGTAGTGGCTTATATAGCTGGAGTAACCGCGCCAGCCGGCAAGCGCATGGGCCATGCCGGAGCAATTATCTCCGGTGGCAAGGGCACAGCCGATGAAAAATTTGAAGCCCTTAATGACGCTGGAGCGATCACAGTTCGAAGCCTGACCGAAATTGGATCGGGATTAGCTAAAACCGGTAATTGGTGAAGAGAGGTTTGCAAGTCTTGATGAAAGTGAATTGAACAAATTTTTACACCTCAAAAGGTTCTAAATACTTGAGGTAATATGATAGGCTTAGCCGCGAATTCGGCTTTGAACGGCGAATGTAAGGGACTGATTGGGCAACGTTAATTATCGGAGTTCATAAATAGTAGAACCAACTATGTATTTGCGCTACCTCTAAACTGTATAGGGTTTGAGTAGAACGGTAACGCTTGTTCGGGGTTTTATCAGGGAAATTGTCGATCTCAAGCGATTAGAAAAATCATGGAATTCTTGGATAGTTTAATAGCAATTAGGGACAAAAATAATAGTTTTCGTGTCTAATTAGTAAGGGCAAAATCCAAACATTGCCCACACTGGTTGGACCTGGTTTTGTTGATAGTAAGTTATAAATAGGATGACACATGAATAACCGTCGTATTACTAAAATGAGTATGTCTGCTCTAGCATTACTCATGTCTTACTTTTTTGTTGTTGTGCATGCTGCGGAAGCGCCTCCCACCGAAGAGGTCCCGCGCCAAGCTACAATCCTTATCGATAGCAGTATTATTGATAGGGCAATGGACGTGGTAGCTGAGAAATTTTTTGGGTCAGCTCAAATACAGGAAGAAATTTCGCGTTTGGCTAATGAGGCCAGTTCTACGTATGAAGAATTCAAGAGAGCTAATGACAATCTTGAGTCTTTGCTGGTACTAAACGCCGGGTTTCGCAAGTCTATTTCCATCCAGGAACAACAGATTCGTACGCTGGATGAATCCATAGCCGGGGTAGAAGAGGTTACCAGAGAAATTCCTATTCTGATGGAGAAGATGCTGTCTAGTATGGAGCAATTTATCGAAATGGACTACCCGTTCCACGTTGATGAACGTGCAAACCGGATTCAATTCGCGCGAGATGCCATTGATAACCCGGATGTTTCAATTGCTGAAAAATTTCGCCAGGTTTTAGTCATGTATCAGACCGAGCCCTCCTATGGCCGGACTATTGAGACCTATCCAGACACAATCACAATTGGTGGTGTTGAGCTTGATGTAGAAATTGCAAGAATTGGGCGAGTGGCATTGCTTTATCAAACTACTGACCGGCAACAAACAGGCGCCTGGGATAATGCGGGTAGGCAGTGGGAAATTCTTGATGATGGCGATTACCGTACGGCCGCCCAAACCGCAATTAGGGTTGCCTCTCAATTGGATGCGCCACAAATCATCAATTTACCAGTTCTTGCTCCGGAGTCAGTACAGTGAAAAATTTAACTAAAATAACCAGCCTCGCAGTAGGTATTTTTCTTTTTACGGGTTCCTCGCAACTTTTTGCACAAGCAACATCCCTTGGGAATTTGCTTGACCTTGTAGAGCAAGACCGAGTTGCAGAGTCCGAAGAATATTCGCAGCGTGTACAAGAATTTGAGCAGAACGCCAATCGACAACAAGAAATATTAGACATCACGAATGATCGCATTACTGAGCAGGAGAATTTACAAGATCAGCTCAGTGACCAATTCGAGGCTAATGAAATTATCATTGCAGAT
>JAKUTG010000249.1:0-3653 GCA_022447905.1 Pseudomonadales bacterium
TCAGCGCCAATGTCATCCGTGTATTCTTTGATTTTTGCTACAGCGTCTTCGTTGCGCACGTTGATAACGTGATCAGCACCTAGTCTGGTACCAATCTCCAATCGGTTATCACGAGTGCCGGTTAGAATCACAGGTTTGGCACCCAGCGCCTTGGCAACAGCTACACCAAGTAAGCCGATAGCGCCCGGACCGATGACAACCACGCTGTCTCCTGCAACCAAACCGCCCAGTTCGGTAAATCCATACATTGAGGTGCCTGCCGTAACCACTAGCGTTGCCTCTGCATCGCTGATGTTATTACTAATGTGAGATAAGGTATTAATGTTGTTGACAGCGTACTCACAAAATCCTCCATCGGTGGTAAATCCGTTTGCTCTGTGGCCTTTATCTACGTTTCCATAGTTTTTTCCGTAGTTGTGACATGAGGTGTACATGCCTTCACGGCAACGTTTGCACTGACCGCATCCAGCATGAATTTCGACAGTAATCCGATCACCAATACTGTATTCATCAACGCCCGGTCCAAGGGCAACAACTGTGCCCATGTATTCGTGTCCAGGGGTCCAGTTTTTATTGAACGGCAACCCCCCCTCGACCAAAGCTGGAGGACCTTTGTAAATGACTTCTATATCTGTTGCGCATACTGCGATTGCGTCAATACGAACCAAAACTTCCACATGCTTAGGTGAAGGAATGGGCTTGTCTACGAGTTTGAGCTCTCCCGGATCAGCTAGTACCCAAGACTTTTGGCGTTCTGGAATAGGATAATCCGGATCAGTTATTACGTTATTTGGCATGGACATGACGGCGGTCTCCTAGTATCTAGCGGGCATCGTTTTCAGGCATTTTAAGGGCTCACATCAAACTATTTTAGCCTCCATCTGAAAGATACCTCATTATAAGAAGCGGGTTCAATGCTCTCCACTCACTTAAGATCGCATAAGTAGGACAAAATGTCGATAATCGGTGTTCCCGATTGCTAGCGCAGTCTACGATCCATCTCGAATTTTAGGAAAATACTAAAACCCTTTACATGAATCTTGGGCAGAACATGCGTAATAATGTATACAGGATAGGCAAGCATGGAACTTGGCAAAGTTAATATTCCAAAGGAGGTCTATCTTGACTTCCTCGGTGAAACCACACAGATCCATTGGGACAATCACGCCTATTTAATGGTGTTCATCTGGATCATTATGATCCCGCTCTGCATCATAGCCATCCGTTATGGCAAACCAAAACCGACGCAACGCGGGATCGAGACTAAGATTTCAATTATGAATCCCCGGTGGTGGTGGTTCAGTATCCACAAATTTGGTCTTTATATTGCGATGGGACTTTCAATCATTGGCGCTGCTATCGCATTTATTGTTAGTCAAGGTTTCAGTGGGTCCTTGCACGCTTTTTTCGGGATCGCAACCATTATATTGGGCTGTTTACAGGTGATCTCGTCATGGTTCCGAGGCAAGCACGGTGGCAGATACTATTACACCGGCCACGAAGACGATCCGTCATCTTGGGAGGGAGATCACTACAACATGACACCTAAGCGACGGAAATTTGAGGCTTATCATAAATCGGCTGGGTATCTCGTAGGTTTCTTTGCCTTTGGAGCAGTCGGCTCAGGTTTGATGCAGTTCCCTCTGCCAGGATTAGCAATCTTTGTTTTTATTGTTGTGGCCGCTTTTTCGGCTCTATGGATGTTTCTGGAATTTAAGGGAAAACGTCATGACGGCTATAGAGCCGTTTTCGGACACGGAATGGAGCATCCATATAACGAATCACGTAAGGAACTATAGGTCGCCTTATCCTCCGTATTCAAGAATATAGAGGCCGCCATTGAAATCATTAGAATAGACTAGGCCTTCTTTCGATACCCAAACGTCACACGATTGGATAACTTTTTGGCGATTTGGACGTTTATCAGCAAGTGTTACCGGTTCTGGTGGAACGAAAGCAGCAATCTCCTCCGGCCGGTATTCGTTAGAAATATCAAACACTCGAATGCCTGCATTCTGGTAGGTTGCAAAGATGGTATCGGAACTGACCAGTCCGTCGGGACGGTTCTCGTAAATATTGTGTGGTCCGAAGTGGGCGCCTTTATTCACATAGTCTGCGTCCGACGGCGTAGGAAATGTCGATATGCTGACTGGATTTGAGGGTTCGCGGATATCGAACAGCCAAATAAATTTAATCCCGTCTTGGCAATTGTCGAGAACCGCTTCATCAACAACTACTAGAAGGTTCCGTTCAGATATGGGCAAACAATTGTGGGTACCGCCACCAAAAGGAGGGGACCAGTTTTTATGGGTAATAAGGGTCGGGTTGGAACGGTCCGACACGTCCATCACTACAAGGCCAGCGTCACGCCAAGCACCGTAAGCCGTATCGCCATATACTATTGCGTGGTGTAGTCCATTCCGCCGAGATGCATCCCAATCTGGTTTTTCCCCTGCCGCCGTATTCATTCCCGGCAACCAAAAGCGACCGGCCTCCTTGGGATTGGTAGGATCAGAAATATCGACCGTCATGAAAATGTAGTCGGTAAAGCCATCCAAAAGAACGGAGGCATAAGCCCATGGCCCTCCCGTATACCAAAGTCGGTGAATGCCGCCGCCCTCCACGGGCATGAAAGAAATTTGCTTCGGCTCCGCTGGATTAGCAATATCATAGACCGAAAGCCCTGCTGTCCAATTTCGCTCCCGCGGTGTTTCGATGTCTGCAGTCCCCACCTTTTTACCAAGCGCCCCTTTGTAATACTGCTCTTCATCTTGAAATTCCTCGGCGGCAAACATGTTCTTAGCGTTTATAACGAGCAGGAGATCTTCGTGTGCCTGCAAGTGGATGTTCCAAGTATTGGGAGGAGCCGGGATGTATTTCACGGGCTTGGGGTTTCTTGGATCCCGGACGTCAATGACACTGAAACCATTTGAAAACATGTGCCCGGTGATCGCATAGCCCTTATTGATCATTAGTTGAACGCCGTCCGGACGACCGCCTTGATTGGAATGACCAATGATTTTCAAGTTGTAGGCGTAATCCGGCTTTGGTAAATCCTGACTGGTCATTTCAAACTCCCTGCAGTTCTCTTTGGGTGTAAACCTTTTATACTTACTAACGGTGTGCCGAAACGATTATCCGATTCAGTAGATAGGCCATGTTAGGCGGTAGATTCGTTGTGCTGCAAGTGTCGCTTTTTGGCTTTTTTCTAAGTTGCCTATCTACGATTTTTGGTGCACGATTTTGAAATTCTGTATTTAACATTGTTTCAGAAATTTTGTCTTAATTATTGCTTTCGTATTAAGCCCAATTATGGAGTTTTCAGCCCATGGCGTCCCCCCTGCCAGCCGTACCGATCGGTATTAAAATTACAAACTCTCTTGCACCAGCGGTGGTCGTCGAGCTGTTTCAGGACGTCTGTTGTCCATATTCTAAAAAAATGTTCGACACCATTTTCCAATCGCTCATTCCCATACTCGAGAAAGAAGCTTTGATCGGAAATGTGCAGTTTCTCTGGCAATCTGTTCCGCAGCCCTGGCACGCGCAAAGCTGTTGTATGCACGATGCTGTAATGGCTGCGTCTATCTTGGACGTAGAAAAAACCGCGACCTACATTTTAAATATTTTTGACAAACAAACGGATTTCTTTGATG
>JAKUTG010000025.1:0-15385 GCA_022447905.1 Pseudomonadales bacterium
CTATGCCCGCAATCATGCCGTAGTACCAACCCACCTCTAATATTGGCATGCCATGTGTACGTCCTAAGAACAAAGGCATAAAGTTACCCATGCCATAGGACACGAAAGCATGCAGTGCACAGGCGAAAGAGAGGTGTCGAAAAGATTTGCGTTCCCAGAGGAGCGTCATCACGCGCCAGAATCCAGGTGGCGCTACGTCGCTCCTTGCTTCGGCCATTCCCCGCGGGGGTTCCTTGATGACTAGGCGAACGAGTAGTGCCAGCAGTATGCCAGGTAAACCCACTACTATGAAGGCAACACGCCAGTCGAAGTACTGAACTAGGTAGGCCCCACCCACGGTTCCAACCAGGACACCGCCATACACTCCCAACGAGTAAGTAGACAACGCCGTCGCCCGCTGTTCCGCAGGAAAGATATCCGAGACAATGGAATGGGAGGGCGGAGAACCTCCTGCTTCGCCTACACCGACACCGAAACGAGCAAAAAAGAGCTGAGTAAAATTTTGAGCGGCACCACAGAGTGCTGTCATCACGCTCCATATAACCGCTGAGATGGCAATGATGTTACGGCGATTGCTTATATCAGCCAAGCGGGCAATCGGGATTCCGAGCGTTGTATAAATAATCGCGAAGGCAACACCCGACAACATGCCGAACTGACCGTCAGATATTTGCAGGTCCTCGATGATGTACTGCGCGAGAACATTTATGACTTGGCGGTCGACGAAATTTGAGACGTAAACCGCCGTTAGAATGCCCAATACCAGGTAGCGGTAGTAGGGATTTTGGTAAGCCTGAACAACGAGGGCCTCTTTTGTACGCTCCTTGCCAAAAATGGGAGAACCATGACCGGAAATCTGGGACGAGTCACCATCGGCACTATCAATGTCCGTAGCCATATAACCAGCCTGCTTCTTATTGTTAACTATTTAGTCGAGCAGCGTGAATAAGAACATTTATTCCGTGGTAAGTCTATGGATCAGAAAGGTGCTTAGCTGGGCGCTCCACCAGCCGCCACGCTCGTGCGAGAATCGCATTAGTTTCCGCTGAAACTGTCCGTAAATAGTATTCTCTTGCTGATGCGCCAGCCGTTCGGTGTTTTTTGCCAGCTATTTCGATAGATGCCTGAACTGGCGATAAAAGCTACTTGAGCTTCTCCAGTTTGATGCGTGATGAGCGCCATATTTTCTGTTACGGCTGTTTGGCTGGTGAGCTCGAGAAACACCAGTCCCGAAAAGTGGTGGCGGGTTTGGCGATCTGCCAAGCGACCCTCGTGTGAGCGTTTTGCGTACTGGTGGATAGCCTCTTTGCCAACCACACGGGAATTTTCCACTAGAGTGCCTTCTCGCCAGCGTTCCATAACTGCGTCGAAGGTAAACAAATCGGCAAATCCTGAGGAGTCCTTCGAATCCCAGCGGTATGAATACTGGGCCAGCATTTCGGCAATGGCTAGCCGGTCTTCTGTGGCTGCGTGAGTATCCGCGGACAAAGATGCGGAAAAGAAACCGCAAAACGCTAACGTAAGACAAGAAGCAGGGATTAGGCTTTGAGTTTTGATCGCCATGCTATGGTTCCTCATATGAAGCCCCTGCAAGCATAGCAAGCTTACTCGTCATTTTCTAAACAGATGCTGGAAGCGTACGCAGCTTTGTTATATTTTTGGATTGTTATCGGAGTTTTGAGGGCGGGCCCTAATTCGTTTCTAAAAAAACCAGAATTCAATCTCAGCAGCGTCTTCGGGAAACTCGGCGGCGTGTTCTTTATGGGCCGGCACTTGGTACCATTCGCCTGCGGAAATTCGCTGGGTTTCTCCATCCATAGTGAGTAGCAGTTCTCCGCGGGTAATAATACCAACGTTTTCTGTCTCATGAGCATGTGGTTCAATCACCGTGCCAGCTGGGTAGGTGGCAAACAGCACGTCACATTTTTCGGCACTGAGTTTTTTGGCGGCAAAGCGTCCCTGGTATTCGGGGAGCTGGCGAATTAAATCAGGATAGTGTTCAATGAGACTCATAAAATGACAGTGTCCTTTGCTTAAGAAAACAGGCTTTACAGGGTAGGCGAAATTTTGGTTTTTACCTAATTTGAGATTCAGCGATAACTTGACTGAAGCCTCGGATTTCTGGAGTTTTGCGGCTTTTTAGAAAAACGAATGATTAAGCTATTATAATGCTTAAAATGTTAATCTAGCCAACCAATAAAAAGTAGGTACACATGAGGGATTACATATGCCTGGTTTTGTAACTAGACGCGAATTTCTTAATCTAGTAGGAGCTGTAGGAGGGACCTCGGCAGCGCTCAGAGCAGGTTCTGCACTAGGATTGTTACCAGTCACAAAGACTGCAAAAGCACTCGATCTTTTCGCCCTTGGCACGAATAGTAAGAAAGTAGCAATTCTTGGAGGGGGGCTTTCCGGATTGACGGTCGCTTATGAATTGGGTAAGCGAGGATATGAGTGCACCATATTGGAAGCCTCTCATCGATGTGGAGGCAGAGTCTTTACTGTGCGTAATGGGGACCTTATTGATGAAATTGGGAATCGCCATTACTGTGAGTTTGACGATGACCCTCACATGTATTTTAACGGCGGCGCCGCGCGCATTCCTAGCTTCCATAATAATTTACTGGCCTACTGTAAAGAGCTCGATGTAGAGCTCGAGGTTTTCGTTGGGGAAAACAACAATGCCTATTTCCAAGATGATGCATTTTTAGGCGGTAAACCTGTCCGTATAAAAGACTACAAGACCAACGTTCGCGGTTTTCTTGCAGAAATGTTGGCAAAATCAATGTCAGAACAAGAAATGAATGAGCCATTCACCGAGCTTGAGGCAGAAAATCTACTCAGTATTATTCATTCATTTGGAGATTTGCGCGGGGGTGGCGAGTATACAGGAAGTTCGAGAAGCGGATACAAGACTGGAGGATACACCACACATGGTGTGCAAAAGGACATAATTGAGTTTCGAGATCTTTTAAAAAGTCGATTGGGAGGGAGGACAATGACGGCAAGTGAAGGGGAACAAGGCCCTCCCTTGTTTCAAGCCAAAGACGGCATGGATAACATAATCGCCGGGTTTCTGAGAGTGGTTGGTCAGGAAGTGAAATACCGGGCTATGGTTTCAGCAATAAATGTTACGAGCAATGGTGTAGAAATAACTTATGACCAAGATGGAATTAGACATTCTTTAAATGTTGATTACTGCTTTAGTTGTATCCCCACTCATTTAATTACTGGCTTGGACCACAATTTTCCGGCTGACTATGTTAAAGCTATGAAGTATGTGCGAAGGGGTGATGCATATAAAGCAGCATTCCAAGCAAAAGAAAGGTTTTGGGAGAAAGAGGACATTTATGGGGGTATTACTCGAATGAACAATCGTAGTTCGAGCATTTGGTACCCTTCTGGTGGGATACATAAAAATAAAGGAGTTATTCTCGCTGCGTATAACTTCCAAGGAGGCATGTATCATACCAACATGACACAAGAGGAAAGAATCGAAAGTCATATAAAGGATGGAGAGAAAGTACATTCAAACTATCGAAGTCTAGTTGAAAAGCCAGTCACAATTGCATGGCACCGGATGAATCACATGCTTGGTTGTGCCGCTCGTTGGAATCGAAGCTTTAGTGGTTGGACGGCGGAGGAACAGCTTATGTTCGATACTTTGCAAAAACCTGTTAATGGCCGACATTATGTTATAGGTGATCAAATTACAGTACATGCAGCCTGGATGGAGAGTGCGATTCAATCTGCGCACTGGGCAATGGAAGATTTGGATAAGCGAGTGCGTGCAGAATTAGCATAAACTTGTTTTATGTACCCGGCGGATACCTGGCCCTTTCTGAGAAATTAGAATGAATAGAATGCGACTAATAATACCCCTCGTGTTTATGTTCAGCCTGCAATTGATGAAGTCAAATGCGGCTGAAGAGAATGAATCCTATGATGATCGTTACTGTACTACATGTCATGGTGCCGATGGTCGTGGTAACTATGGCGTTCAAGCGCCGCGGCTAGCAGGAATGGAAGACTGGTATCTAAAGCGACAACTTGAAAGTTATCGAGCTGGATTGCGAGGTGTTCACCCGCGTGATATTGAAGGAGTCGCTATGCAGCCGATGGCGGCCAAATTAACAGATGAAAGCATCGCTGAAATCCTCGATTGGGTAGGGAGCTGGGAATATAAGCCTTCGGAGGTCACGATTCAGGGCGATGCCATGGCGGGACGAGAGTTCTACAGTGTCTGCGCTACCTGCCATGGGGCAGAGGGAGAAGGTAATCAAGGTTTTGGGGCACCTGCTCTAGCTGGTCAGAACGATTGGTACCTAGTGACACAGTTGAAGAATTTTCTGGCAGGCTATCGTGGAAATCAGCCAGGGGACACTTACGGGCAACAGATGGCAATCATGGCCCAAACTCTTGCCAGCGAAGGTGACATTATCAACGTAGTCAGTTACATCAACACGCTGGGTAAGGGTAAATAGTTTTATTACTAAAGATTGAATAGACCCGAACCAAACTTGGTCTAACTGTGAGTGAGCTATATACTCCGGTGAGCTACTGTTACTCAATAAAACAACAATTCGGTCTATAAACCGAGTAATTTAAGCAAAACTGCAGCCTACCTTGGCACTGGCCTGCACTGAGGAGCCTTGATATGTCAGCCCTTGCGATCTTAAACCTAATTTTCTTTGCTGCGCTGCTTAGTTTTTTATACCAACGAACCAAGAATGATACAAGCTTGTCTCGACGAGTGCTGACCGGTTTGGTTGCTGGCACCTTGTTTGGATTTTATCTGCAGATTGTTTTCGGTTACTCCGGAGCAGTGACAGAACAAACTCTCGAATGGACCAACGTCATAGCTAACTCTTATGTGAATTTGCTACGTATGATCATCATGCCGTTAATCTTGATCACAATGATTGCAGCCGTTCTAAAAGTAGAAGAGATAAAGTCACTTGGTAAGATCGGTGGTTCGGTAGTGGGTATTCTTGTTTTAACAACCATGATTGCCGCGCTAATCGGAATTCTTATGGCCTCTATTTTTGGCCTCAATGCCGGTGAACTCGCTAGCGGCGCTCGGGAGCTAGCCCGAGCGGAAGCGCTGGAGACGCGCCGAGGATCGGTAGCTGATTTAAGCGTGGCACAACTATTGGTCAGTTTTATTCCCAGAAATATTTTCTCGGATCTCACTGATGCACGGGCCACTTCAATCATTGCAGTGGTGCTGTTCGGGTTATTGTTCGGTATTGCAGCCTTATTGGTCTCTGAAGAAAATAATACGCATGGTGCTCGCATCCGCGCCTTTGTAGATACTACTCAAACAGTAGTCATGAAATTGGTCAACATAGTGATGAACCTGACCCCTTATGGCGTGTTGGCTCTAATGACTCGTGTTATTGCGACTTCGGATGGAAGTGCCATTGTGACTCTCATAACTTTCGTTGTTGCTTCCTATATTGCTATTGCCATCATGTTTGGTGTGCACGCCATGATAATTGGTTTGCTAGGAGCCAATGTACGAAGTTATTTCCAGAAAGTTTGGCCGGTTCTGACTTTCGCTTTTGTCACGCGCAGTTCGGCAGCCACCATTCCTCTTACTATTCTGGCACAGATTGAAGAGCTGAAGGTGCCGGCGCCCATCGCTAACATCTCCGCATCATTTGGAGCAACGATAGGTCAGAATGGTTGTGCAGGGATCTATCCGGCCATGCTGGCAGTTATGGTGGCGCCCACTATGGGAGTAGACATCGATCTGGGCTTTATTACTAGCCTGGTACTTATTGTCGCAATAAGCTCGTTTGGTATTGCCGGCGTTGGTGGTGGTGCCACCAATGCGGCGCTGGTGGTATTTTCCGCGTTGGGGTTTCCAGTGACTGTTGTAGCTTTACTGATTTCGATTGAGCCACTCATTGACATGGCACGCACGGCATTAAACGTTAACGGAGCTATTACCACGGGCATGGTTACAACCCGATTCTTGGGCGAGGAGGTTGTGGGCGATGGGCCCGCGATGGCGTCACAGCCATAGGACACCTAGTTACTCGCATTTCAAAGGAATTACAAAGTAGGAGGTAAAAAATGCACAGGATTAACAAGTCGATTTTTTTGGCTATCTTGATCACATTGTCGGGAGCTGCTGCTGTCGTCGGCGCACAGGAAATTAGTCGCTATAATGAAGGCAACTATTTTTACACTAGTATTACTATTCCGCCTGGCGCTGAAACCATGTACCTGAGCGGGTCAGGTGCCCGCCCGCAAGCGGATGGAACCTGGGGAGATATGGAACAACAGACCATAAATACGTTCTCCCGTTTCAAGGAAACGCTGGAAGTTCAGGGTTGGTCTATGAGTGATGTCGTGCAGGTGAGAGCCTTCGCAGTAGCTGGTGATGATGACGAACTGGATTTTGCGGGGTTTAATGCAGGCTATTCTCAGTTTTTTGGAACTGATGAGAATCCCAACAAACCAGTACGTTCTTTTGTAGAGATCAAGGATCTAGTGGTCGATGGGTGGCTGGTAGAGATTGAAATCAGAGCGGTGAGAATGCCCTAATTTCTCCGTTATTTGATTATTGAGAAAGGGACCAGTTGCGGGTGTGGTTGCATCACAACTGGTCTTTTCTTAAGGCGGCGGCTATCCCTCTCAGCTCGTTCAATCTAAGTTGGTTCTGAGCTTACTTGGGTTACAAGTGGCACGCTAATCTTAAAGGTTTAACTCGGCGCGCATCTCTCTTGCTGTCATTCCCTTTACGTACACAGCAGTTCCCTGATCGAAAAGCCCGGCTTTATCCAACCCACCGACTAAAACGGGATCGAATCCGGCGTCGATCACCAGTTGGGTAGCCACGGCAACAGCTTCTTGGTCATCACCGGCAATTGGAATCGCTATTAGTTCCCCTTCTCGGTGTGCTTCTTCATTCACTTCTACCCAGCTCACCGCGTTGAATGCCCTAACCAGTTTCACGCCGGGTAAGAATTCTGCAGACGCAACTCCGGTTCCTTTTTCGAGAGCAACTGCTGCCATCTCACCATCCCGTTGAACATAAGGATTGCCGCAATCGATTACGATTTTACCTTGCATGAAGGGCCCATAATCTCGGCCGACCTGAGGCGTAGCCGCGTAAGGAACCGCAATAAATATGATATCACCAAACTCGGCTGCTTCCTGTGGATAGCCAGCTCTTGCTCTAGGCCCAGCTTGCGTCACCAGGTCACTGAGCTGATCAGGGTTCCGTGATGAAAATAGTATTTCGTGGCCGGCTTCAGCCCAACGCAGACCGACAGAACCACCAATGCGTCCCGAACCGATAACGCCGATTCTAAGTGGGGTAGGGGATTGACCACGCACAACAGTAGGAAGTAGAAAGGGAGCTATGCTCAGCGCTGTTACTGATACAAAGAGTTGGTGAGCGAATTTTCTTCTCGAGTATAAAAAGCGTTTAGGTTTTTTCATTATTGTCACCTGGGGCTAACTAGTGTTGGTAAATATACCAAATTCACTAAGCAATTTTCCGAATTTCCCGACTAAGTCTGCTGGACTTGAGCCTCGATAGGGTTTACCTGCTTCAGTATACCGGCAAAAACAACTGAAAGTCGGTTTGCCTCTGTATTATATGGTGATAGCCTTTGTTCCAATTCTTTTGGAGGCTCAGTTGTTCACAAACCGGCTATTAACCCATCTGGTCTTTTTATTTTTACCTATCCAGATTTTTGCACAATCAACAGTGGACTTGGAGGACTTCAATTCGGCTTATCTGGAATATGGTAATACTCGGGATTCGAATCCGGAGATGGCCAGGGAGGCTGCACGACGAGCATACAGTATTGGCAGGCGTATATTTGGTGGGACCAATGAACGCACCGCCATGTTAGCTGTTAACTATGCCATCCTGTTGCAGGATGAAGCCGAGTCCCAAGAAGTGCTGGATGAGGCGGTCACCATCTATCAGGAAATTTTTGGTTTCGGAAACAAAGCTATGATCGATCCCCTGAGTAACTTAGGACAGATGCTTGCTGATTTTGATCGTATTCACTTGGCTACCCAGTACTATGCCCGTTCGCTGCAGCTGGGAAAAGCACATCTCGGAGAAAATGCTAGTAAAGTGGGGGCCATTTCACTGGAGCTGGGAGCGTTAGCATTGCGCGCTGAACAGTTTGATACGGCCTATGCAAGAATCACCGATGCTCGGAAAATTCTACGCTCATATTTCGATGCCGGTTCACGCAGCAACCTTGTGCGGGCAAACCTCATACTTGGTGATTACTTTCTCAAAACCAAACAGTATGAACAAGCCGTTGAGCCACTACTAACTGCATTGCAATGGCTGTCTCAGTATCCCAATGCCGACATTACCCTGCAAAATAGAGTCGCCTTGATAGAGGCTTATGAAAATCTTGGCATGTCAGAGGAATCGACGGAGCATTGCTTGTCCATCGGTTCCAGTCGAAGGGTTCGGGGAAACGAAAGGCTGCGACCGCTATACACGGTTGAACTGGATACAGCAGAATTAGCTGAGGCAAGTTATAAGGGGAATGATTTAAGAGTTGCTTTTACCGTTGATAAAGAAGGATTCGTGAGAGACCCCGTTGTGATTGGTAATGTGGATAACGAGATACTAAAAACGCACTTATTGCATGCGGTGCGGAAATTTCGGTTTGCCCCGCGTTTTGTCGATGGCGATGCAGTAGTTACTCGGAATCAAGAATACGTTTTCAGAAACTAGGGAATGAGGATGATAAGAAAAATACTTTGCACGATCGTAGTGAGCGTGAGTTTGCCTGTTTCAGCCCAGTACAATATCGATGTGTTTGAAGCCAGCATCGCGGAACTTCAGTCGGCGTTGGAGGGAGGGCTAACCTCTTCGGTGGAACTGGTCGATCAATACCTAGCGCGAATAGAAGCGTACGATAAACAAGGCCCTACACTGAATAGTATCGTGCGCCTTAATCCAACGGCACGTGACACAGCGATGGCCTTGGATGCTGAACGGGTCCGCAGCGGTGCGCGCAGTCAATTGCATGGTATACCGATTCTGGTCAAGGATAACTACAATACTACAGACTTGCCGACCACCGGCGGTTCGGTGGCGCTAGCTAATTTCATACCCAATGCAAACGCCACTCAGATCGACAAACTGCTTGAGGCTGGCGCCATTATAATTGCGAAAACCACACTTCATGAATACGCGTACGGCATCACCACAATTGCTTCTCTGACTGGCCAGACCCGTAACCCTTATGATTACCGTCGTGTACCTGGTGGGTCTAGTGGCGGCACCGGTGCCGCAGTAGCCGCTAGTTTGGGTGCGATTGGATTAGGTTCGGATACCTGCGGGTCGATTCGAATTCCGTCTGCTTTCAATAACCTGTTCGGCCTGCGACCTAGTAAAGGACTTTCCAGCATATATGGTGTTATGCCTTTGTCTCACACTCAGGATGTGGCCGGACCCCTGGCGCGTAGCCTTGACGACCTCGCAATCCTGTTGGACATTGTTGTCGGCTATGATCCGCGGGACGCAGCCACTGAAGCAATGCAAGGAACTTTTCACCCCCAGTTCCGCCAAAATCTCGCTTCGGTATCATTGCAGGGTCTCCGCCTGGGAAAACTCGGACGTTCATTTGATAGTTCAAATAGTGCGGTTCTGGGTTCCATCGAAGAAGCGCTTGATTGGTATGAATCGCAAGGAACCGAAATTATTGAAGTCGATATTCCGCAGCTCGATGAGTTGCTTTCTGCCAGTGGTTTGATTGGTCATGAATTTCGCACCGACTTCGATCAGTATTTGGCCGAATTCGGTAGCGACTTGATTTCAGATTTGGCGGACATAGTTGATAGAGGGCTTTATCATCAGGCCGTGAGCGGTCCGCTTCGGCGCAGCCGAAATTCGGAGAGGGATGAGGCAGCCTACGCTGAAGCCGTGGCGGCGCGGACAGACTTACGCCAAGCCGTAGAACAGATACTGCGTGATCATGACCTCGATGCCATCGTCTATCCAACAGTTGTTGAGAACCAGGTTTTCATCGGTGATCCTCAGCCGGGTAGTCAGTGCCAGCTTGCTGCTCATTCAGGGCTTCCAGCTCTGTCGATGCCGGTTGGTTTGAATGGAAGGGGATTGCCTGTGGGCATGGAATTGCTAGGAGAACATTTCAGGGATGCCCGACTTTTGTCGATAGCCTTTCCCTATGAACAGGCTATCAATCCTCGCAGAGCTCCTTCAGTTACTCCCGCTCTTGAAAATGGTCTGGCACCGGTGCCAAAGATTCTGGAATTGTCGTTTAACCGACAGGACATCGCTGTGCAAGCGAGGTTCGAGTTTGACATAATTCGCAACATTTTACTTTATGAGCTTGCCGTAACCGACAACGGTGGAGGAGAAGTTTATGCTGTGGCCCTAAGCATGGAAGAAGAAGCGGGACAGCAGCTTAATGGTCCGATTGCGCTGAACTTAATGGGTCCGGACGTGGACCGCGCTGCAGGGGAATATTTCATGAGCTCTGAGTTTCGCGAGGCATTCAATGAAGGACGCCTATTTTTAAAGGTTTTTGCCGATGTTCTGCCAGTTGCCGGAGCTTCACAGCGTATTGAGTGATTTTTGCAAATTTTACAAAATGTAGCATATTGAAGTCACAGTCTGTAAACGATCGAGAGGACAGGAAAGGCATCTAGCAGAATAGAATGCAATGCAGGCAATGGGGCTCTAATCAGTTTTTCAGCAACTCCTGGATGCGTATCTTGAATTCATCCGGGGTTAGAGCACGATCGATTTCCAAAGGGCCAGCCTCCGTGATGATCCCAGCTGCAACTTGGTTATTGCCTTCAATTATAGCTCGTGGTTTCTTGATGCTTATCGGGATTTCCACTACGGACTCTACTTGGATCACTGGTTTATGATCGACTGTGGTGATTCGAGCTTCGCGGCCACGATCAATGATGATGAAATGCCCTTGGGACCAACCGAGCAATGGGTTGATGAGATCAAGGTTGAGGGATTCTACGAAATAGATCCCGTGTTCACCCTCAGATGGAATCGTAAGACCGCTTACGCGCACGGCTTGCTCTTGAAAGGTTCCACCCATGAATTTGAGTTCGATACTATCACCGTTGAATTCGCCCTTTACGATATCGGTGATCTGGAAAGTAACGTAGGTATTGATGATTCCAGAGTTGTTATCCTGGCGAGTTTCTCTTACTAGAACTTCGCCTTCGAATATTAGTTCGGCTTGATTCGCAATCTCGTCAATATCCATGCCCAGAATGGTAGTGGCACTTAGATTAAAGCCCGATATGCTCATCGAGATCGCAGCGGCAAACGCAGCAGGTTTAAACAGATGTAAGCGCAGGAAAATCAATAAGAACGTTCGTTTGATATCAATAATGCTCAACGAAACCCGCCCGTAGCAAGGCCGAATCGGCATAAACCTCAATTCGCCATTTGTAGTTTGAAAATATCGCAAGGAGCGTGCCTATTTGCTATTACTCGCGGCTTAGAAAGTGGGTTCATCCACCGGCAGCAAAACTACCGGCACCATTTCGCTGTACTGGAACCAATCGCCATCGATACGAATAATCTTTTCGCCAGTCTCATTAAGCCGGAGTGTACCCGTAAATTCAAGGTCGAGCCGTGGAATTCGAATAATTACATTGAGCCCTTCGATTCGCACTGTGTCCGCCGGCATTCCGTAGATTCCCATACCTCCGCTAATAAGCGCGGCTGAATAGTTACCTTCTTTGACGCTAAAAGTGAAAGACAGGTTCATGTTGTCTCGGCCAAGTACCAGAGGGCCTTCCCAGGAGCCAATCAAACTCGAATAGGCTTTATCTCCCTGGGAATTTGCCAAGCCACTTAGCGCTAGCAGTAGCAGACATGCAAGAATAGGTAATAATCGACTCATGCGGCAGATGGTAAATCAGCCTCCCCTGTTCGTCCAATGTTCGTGGGTTGAAGGTAGACCAACTTATCCTGAAACAGAGGAAAAAGCCTGTCTATCAGCGGAATAAATCGAGGTTAATGGCATCCGCCATGGCTTTGTAACCCGTGTCGTTCGGATGTAAGTTATCTTCAGTAAAAATGGGCAGGATACGAGCCGGTCGATTTGGGTCCTGTACTACTGCATCGAAATCAATAACACCATCAAATTCTCGACTGTTACGGATAAAACGGTTCACTTCCTGCCTGACTTGTTCACCTGCCTCGGTATAGTATACAGCGCCTTCGTACGGAGTTAACGTTGCTCCAAAAATCTTAATGTCTCGGGCATGTGCCCTGGCGATGATGTTGCGATATCCCGCGATAATTTCCTCAGCAGTAATAGGTTCACCGGCCTCCATTGAAGGCATCCCGATGTCATTAATGCCCTCTAGCAACACTATGTGAGTAATTTTGTTCAGTGCAAGTACATCTCGTTCGAAACGCGCTTGTAGGTTTTGACCGAATAATAGGTTGCCTTCAGTGGTTACCCGGTTTCCGCTTATGCCAGCGTTCACCACGGCGCAATTGGTAATACTGCTATCCGCAAACAGGCGCCTGGCAAAATGATTAGGCCAACGCTGGTTTCCACTTAACGTGGATCCCCATCCGTCGGTAATGGAGTCGCCCACGGTAGCGATAGCTGTGACAGCGCCCTCTTTGATTACATCGATAGCTGTTAACAGGTTCCAAGCAGGGGATTCGTATGCAACAGGAAGGTTTGTACTTGAGATGTGGTTACCTACCTCCGAGATGTAATTTGTCTGATTGGACAGGGCATGGGCAGTCAAAAACCCACTTGTGTTAGGAATGTATAGGCTTACTGCTAAGTTACTAAGTTCAGGAACGGCGAATGACACCGGATCGCTGAGGATGACAGCTCCCCTCGGGATGGTCACAGATTGTGCACCGCTGAAACTCACATCTTCACTACTGCCGTCCTGTATTAAACTGCCTTCAACTTGCAGCGCGATACTCACTGCCCCGATGTGAATGGGCTGATCGCCGTGATAATTTGCTAATCGAAGTCTCAGACTGTCACCACCAACACTGCTGTGCACAATCAATCGAAGAGTCTGGTTTTCAACGATCTCATAGTCTTCACCAATGGGGGGGAGTGAACTCGGACTGGTAGCCCAGGTAGTTATCCATCTTGAATCAGAGTGGTCCTGTGCTTGAACTTGGACGATGACATTATTGAAAAAAAGAAATCCGAGCAGTGTCGTTTGTAGCAATTGGCGAGTTAAATGTTGTATTAAAGTCATCGTTTGTACCTTTTTGCTGAGTTTTCGCGATTGCACCGAGTAAATCACAGATTTGTGGAAATTAAAATCCATCTCCATAAGTTGCCATGGTTAAGGGGTGCTGATATAAAAACTCGTTGCTCTTTGTTGGAAGCAAATTATGGAAATTCTGCCGTCAGTTGAGTTGGAATCCCCTCTGGGAGTTGAAGTTAACGCCGCCATCATCTGGTTACACGGATTGGGGGCCGATGGTAACGATTTTGCGCCGATAGTTCCCCAGTTGGCTACGCCGGACACGTTTGGTATCCGTTACGTATTTCCACATGCGCCTTCTATACCCGTTACCATTAATAATGGAATCGTTATGCCGGCTTGGTATGACATCAAAGGGCTCGATTCTGATCGGCATATTGAAGATAGGGACGTGCAGCAGTCCGCCCACTGGGTCCATAACCTGATTGATAGGGAAGTCCAACGAGGGGTATCAAGCGAGCGCATTATTGTGGCGGGGTTTTCCCAAGGTGGGGCCGTAGCATTCGAGGCGGCACTCACTTACCCTAAGCCGCTCGGCGGAATTATGGCTCTGTCCAGCTACTTTGCCACTGCGGGCACTATCGACATCAACCCGATCCACAGTACGATTCCTATTATGATCTGCCATGGCACCATGGATTCGGTTCTCCCGGATTCGCTTGGGCGCAAGAGCTTTGCGACACTGCAAAACCTTGGATTCGTTCCTGAATACAACGACTACGCTATGGAGCACGCCGTTTGTCCGCAGGAAATCATTGATATTGGCGACTGGATAACTCGCGCTCTTTTGAAGTAAGCAATTACAATACAAATAATTTCTTGAAAAGGTTGACCTTTGATCTAGATCTAAGGTTTATAATGGCAAGCAATATTCAATTATGGCTGGCTAGTCTCGGCTTGTGAGTGAGAGTAACGTGCTGAAAATAGGCGAATTATCAGACAGAACTGGCTTGAGTGCCCACACGCTCCGATTTTACGAGAAACGTGGTCTGATCAGTGCCAGTGATCGTAGTGATGCGGGCTATCGCTACTACACGGATGCCGATGTTCGCCGCGTCGAATTTGTAAAAACTGCACGCAATATCGGCTTCTCTCTGGGAGATATTGCGCAATTACTGTCGGTTCGAGTAGATAGACAAAGTCACAGCTGCCACGATGTCACCGAAATTACTCAACACAAACTGGACGAGGTAAATGCCAAGATTGCGGAATTACAATCCATGCAACAGGCTCTTCAGATACTGCTCGATAGCTGTTGCGGGGGCCCAGAGAACGCAAGTCATTGCTCAATAATGGAAGCCCTCGAGGAGGGAGAAATAAGACATGCAGCTAGGAGTGGTACATTTTGAATCTACTAAGTATTTTTTGGAATCTGATTATTGAGAGTGCCCCTTGGCTATTGGTGGGTTATCTGTTGGCGGGCATTATTAAGCAGGTTATTCCCAGCAGCTGGGTCGAGAAACAGCTTGCTCCTCCCGGATTTTCCTCAATTTTAAAAGGGGCCTTTATCGGAGCCCCTTTACCTCTATGCTCCTGTGGAGTAATTCCCGCAGCCTTGGCGATCCGAAAAGCGGGTGCCTCAAAAGGCGCGACTTCTTCTTTTCTGGTAGCCACTCCTGAGACCGGAGTTGATTCCATATCCTTTTCTTATGCTGTACTTGGACCTGTTTTTGCGTTGGTTCGACCCGTCGGAGCATTGATAATCGCCATTGTCGCCGGTGTATTGGTAAGCACATTCGAGCGGGAAGAACCAGTTATCGAAGAAAAATCTCAAAGTTGCGGCAACTGTTGTACCGGCGAACAGCAGGGAACTAGTCAAAAAGTGAGCCTAGGCCAGCGTTTTTTAAATGCTGTTACGTACGGTTATGGGCGTATGATTCAGGATACGGCAAAATGGCTTGCGATCGGGTTAGTCGCGGCCACATTCATTACAGCTCTGGTTCCCCAGTCCTTTTTTCTGATGTGGGGTGATGGGTTGCTCGCCATGCTGATTATGGTGATCGTTGGGTTGCCAATGTACATCTGCGCGACGGCTTCCACGCCGGTTGCTGCTAGCCTGTTATTTGCAGGTATTTCACCCGGAGCTGCCCTTGTCTTCATGTTAACTGGCCCGGCAACTAATATTGCAACTATGGGCGTG
>JAKUTG010000250.1:0-3622 GCA_022447905.1 Pseudomonadales bacterium
GTCCTGCGCATCTGTTCTGCTGCCGACAGGAACAGGTTCCGGATAATTTCAATGTCGGCTGGGGAGCATTGTTTTTGGCTCATTTCTTCCTCCGAATGGTCAAAAGACCCAACTCATCGGAGACCGCAACTTGTTTTCCGTGAATTACGGTTATTGAAGTATTTTCTTTAATAACAAGTGGCCCCTCTACCACTTGATCGGGCACAAGAGATTCCCGATTCACAACGGGAGCCTCGAGGAAATCACCCGCAGAAAAGTCATACAATTTCGTCGTCAATGATGTGTCATGAGACGAGTCGTGCTTGATGAATTTGGACAAATCAGGTTTGCTGACTTCGCCAATGATTCTCGAACGAACAGCGACGACCTCTAATTTTTCTTCAAATTGGTGGCCATATCGGTCACTGTGAATTTTATTGAATGAGGTCTCTATAGTTTCAATAGAACTGCCCTCTGAATATTCAACATCGAGTGTGTGTTCTTGTCCTTGGTAGCGGAGACTCAAATATTTTTTTATGAGAATTGGAATCGTATCTTGAACCTGCGCAAGCATCACGTTTTCAGCATCGCTAGCAATTTCGTCCGCATATTTTTGGACTTCAGCTAGGGTGTCTCCATTTAAGGGTAAAAGAATAGTTTTCGAGTTCTGGTATTCCAGGTCGCTTGTCAGCATTCCCCATGCTGAAAATAACGCGGGAACTGGTGGAATCAGGACTTCCGGGATATCCAGTTCCATGGCAATCATTGGAGCAAACATTGGTCCCGCTCCACCGAATCCGACCAGACTGAATTCTCGTGGATCAAGGCCACGCTCTACAGTGATTTCTCTGACCGCTGCCACAGTTTTTGAAACCATAATTCGAAAGATGCTCGATGCTGCTTCGCTAACCGACATTTTTAAGGGTTTACAGATCGTTTCTTGCAAAGCTTTTTCAGCCAAAGACTGATCGATATGCATTTCACCATTTAGAAACCATTCAGGCCTCAAGTACCCGAGAACTAACGCTGCATCAGTGACTGTTGGGTTTATACCACCCCGGTCGTAACATGCGGGGCCAGGGTCGGCGCCAGCGCTTTGCGGCCCGACCTTCAATAAGTCCTGATCTAGCCAAGCGATCGAGCCTCCACCCGCGCCAATGGTGCGAATATCAAAAATCGGAATCAGCACTGGCATATGGTCAATGTCGGCCTCGTACACTTCCGAAGGCCTGCCTTTCGTGAAGACGCAGGTGTCAAGACTGGTCCCACCAATGTCGAGGGAGATAAGATTTTTCCGGCCGGTTTCATTTGCAATAAATTGCGTCCCAACCACGCCACCTGCTGGACCCGAAAGCACTGTCAAAAGTGGCGCATCTTTTGCTTGTTCAACCGTCATCGCGCCACCGCCCGATCGCATCACGTGAAATGCGCCCTGAAAGTCTTGTTCCTGTAGACCGCTCTGTAGGTCGAGCAGGTATTGCCCCAGAACTGGCTTGATGTACCCATCCAGTACCGCTGTACTGGTTCTTTCATACTCTCGATATTCGCGAGCAATTTCGGACCCAACGGATACAGGAATTTTGGGATAAAGCTGAGCGATGAAGTCGCGTGCCTGTATCTCATGTATAGAGTTGGCATACGAATGAAGGAACGACACAGCGATCGCATCAACATGAATTTCTTCTGCGAGATAAATAAGCTTCTCTTTTAGTTGATCTACGTCAAGATCTTGTACAACCTCTCCCTTGTTATTAATTCTGCATCGCACACCGACCGTCTGAAAACGTGGAACGATATTTTTTGGCTGTTCGTAATCAAATTCATACATCTGCGTGAATGGCAGATTTCCACGAGCAAGTTCGAAGATATCCCTGAAGCCTTCATTTGCAATGATGCCAACTACCGCACCTTTCCGTTCCAAGATCGCATTTAGCCCAAGCGTCGTACCATGGATGAATTCGCCAACAGTTTCTGATGAGTCCACCAACTGCGTGACGCTATCGAGCACCCCAAGATGCAGCGATTTAGGTGTTGTAGATACTTTTTTTGTCTCGAGAGTACCGTCATCGAAATTAAAAACTAAGGCGTCGACAAACGTGCCACCAATGTCTACAGCCATACGTAAATTTTTCACCATTGCCATTTCGAACTCCAATAGTTATCCATTGTTTCGAGAAAACTAGTTACGTTTTACTTTAAAAAAAGTTCTACTTGTAATATCTGGAACATCAATTTGCGTTAACCAGTAATGATGCCGACAGCAAGTCTTGGGTATATCGTTCTTTCGGAGAATTAAAAATTTGATCGACTTTGCCCTGTTCTATAATTTGTCCGGATTTCATTATATAAGCTCGATCGCAAAGAAAATTTATGACTGCTAAATCATGAGAAATAAACAGCATTGAGATATTCCTCTCTTTTTTCAGCGTCTTCAAAAGATTCAGAATTTGAGCTTGGATTGACATGTCAAGAGCGGACACGGGCTCATCGCAAATTAAAAACTTCGGTTCGACTGCGAGCGCGCGAGCGATCGCAATTCTTTGTCGTTGACCGCCCGAGAACTCTTTCGGATGCTTTCTCATGGAATCTTTGTCTAGTCCGACCGTCGTTAGGATATTGGCAATTTCATCTTCGATCTCGGTCTTATTTGACAAACCACGATGTAACCGGATGCCTTCCGATATGATTGCCTTCACGCTCATTCTTGGATTAAGTGACGAATAGGGATCCTGAAAGACAAACTGCAATTCTTTTCGTAACGGACGCATTTTACTGGTAGTAAATTCGGTAATTTCATCACCATCAAAAAATATCTGGCCTGAATCTACGTGCAATAAACGTGCGATTGATAGCGCGAGAGTCGATTTTCCGGAGCCTGATTCGCCTACGAGGCCTACCGTTTCTCCAGGTTCGATAAAAATACTGACGTCGTCTAAAGCGGTGGTTTTTTGACTGGAGAAGAATCCTTGCGAGAATCGCTTGGTTAAACCTCTGGTTTCTACGAGCGCTGCCATCATTGGGATTCCCGAAGAAACTTTTCCAGCTGTATGCAAGCAGAATGCCCCCATTTAATGGGGATTAGAGGAGGATTGGGTCCGTGCATGCAGGCACTTTCGGCAAAAGAGCACCTGGGATGGAACCTGCAGCCCGAAGGAAGTTGTCCTAGGATCGGGGGCTGGCCCCGGATCGTCTTGAGGTATTCGTTTTCGTTATTCCCGATTTGAGGTAAGCAGTCCAGCAATCCTTGCGTATAGGGATGAAGCGGCCGATCAAATAATTTAAGCCGCGTCGATTCCTCTACGATTTTGCCTGCATACATTATTATGATTCGATCGGTATAGTGCGAGATGATACTGAGATCATGAGTGATAATTACAAGGCTCATACCACGGTTTTCGCACTGTTGTTTCATAAGATCCAAAACTTGTTTTTGTATACGAACATCCAGTGCAGTCGTGGGCTCATCGGCAATTAAGATATCGGGGTCTTGTGAAAGTGCCATTGCAATCACAACACGCTGCCTCATGCCGCCAGAAAACTGGTGTGGATAGGCGTTGACCCGTTCAGAAGCGGATGGAACGCCGACCTCCTCCAAAAGATGAACGGCGTGTTGCATTGCCCGTTTTTTTGACCAACCGCTTGC
>JAKUTG010000251.1:0-3620 GCA_022447905.1 Pseudomonadales bacterium
GCAAACAACGCTTGCAAGTAATAAGAGAAAGTCCCGATGGATTCCCTATCGCCGAATAAGATCTGGAGCTAAGAGGCCCTGGCCAGGTATTAGGCACCCAACAACCCGGCCTGATGACATTTCGCGTGGCCGACATTACCAGAGACGCGAAGTTACTCGACGAGGTACACGATGCATCGGAAATCATACTGCAACAGTACCCTGAAATAATCGACCCCCTAGTCAAACGTTGGATGGTTTACCGGGTAAACTATGTCAAAGTTTAGGATTGTTTCAACAAAACGAGCGCGAGTGTTTGCAAGGAATTAAATCTTTATGCTATGCGCTTCATTTAGGAATGCGGGACACGGTACAGTTCTAGATTTACGCATATGAATGATTTTTCCTCTATATGGGCCAAAATAGTTAACCAGTTCCAGACCCTGTTCCCTGATTTTTATGAAAAACTACCTGCATTCATCGAGCTTACTCGGTTAAACAAACCAATCGGTATTTATCTGTTGCTCTGGCCAACTATCGGTGCATTGTGGATAGCGGCAGAGGGGCTGCCAGATCTTTGGCTACTGCTGATCTTTGTGCTGGGAACCGTAATCATGCGTTCAGCTGGTTGTTGCATGAATGATTTCGCGGACTACAAAATCGATGGCAGCGTCAGTCGCACACAAGGACGGCCACTCGCGCGTGGCACTTTAAGGCGCCAGGACGCATTTTATTACTTTGGTATCTTATCGGCGGTCGGCTTCTTTCTGGTGTTATTCACAAACCTCTACACTATTTTTCTGTCTTTCGGCGCTATTATCATCGTGGTCATCTATCCTTTTATGAAACGCTATACCAACCTGCCTCAGCTGGTGCTGGGCGCTGCTTTTTCCTGGGGTATATTAATGGCCTTCACAGCCCAAGCGGAAACCATACCGCGACCAGCGTTGTTGCTATTTGTGGCCAATGTAATCTGGGCTATAGCCTACGACACACAGTATGCGATGGTAGATCGAGAATTTGATATCGAGATAGGCGTTAAGTCAACTGCCGTTCTATTCGGCGATATGGACAAGTACTTTATCGCACTCTTACAAATCATGTTTGTCGTCTCGATGTGGATGGCTGGCCAACAGCTTGAGCTGGGGTCGGCTTACTATTTATCCTTGCTTTCCGCCTGTGTGTTGCTCGCCTATCAGCAATATCTCATTAAGGACCGGCTGCCAGTTCTTTGTCTCAAAGCGTTTCTCAACAACAACTGGGTTGGTGCTGTAATATTCGTGGGCGTTATTCTCAGCCACCTCTGAGCGTGAATGCCCGCTCCTTTTATTGTTATTAGTGGCTGGAAGCGGTTTCCAAAATTTCACTCACCAGTGAAAGCCTGGATGCCGGTCTGTGCCCGCCCCAATATCAGGGCGTGAATGTCCTGGGTCCCTTCATAAGTATTCACAACTTCCAGGTTCTGAGCGTGCCGCATAACTGGATACTCATCTGAAATGCCGTTGCCTCCTAACATGTCCCTCGCGTCCCGAGCCGTATCGAGCGCCTTGAGGCAGGAATTTCGCTTCAGAAGCGAGATAAGCGGTGGCGCCAGCTTACCTTGATCTTTTAGACGGCAAGCCTGCAGGCAACCTTGCAGCCCCAGTGAAATATCGGTTTGCATCTGGGCTAGTTTTCTTTGAATTAGCTGGTTAGCCGCCAACGGCCTACCAAACTGTTTACGATCCATTGTGTACTGAAGCGCTGTATGCCAGCAGGTTTCTGCTGCTCCTAATGCTCCCCATGCGATGCCCAGCCTTGCCGAGTTAAGGCAACTGAAAGGGCCAGCCAGCCCTTCCGCGCCTGGCAATTTGTTTTCTTCGGGAACAAAAACTTCTTCCATGACAATTTCACCAGTAATGGATGCCCGCAGAGCTAGTTTGCCTTCTATTTTTGGCGCGCTCAGCCCATCCATGCCCTTGTCAAGAATAAACCCGCGGATAGCACCCGTTTCATCCTTTGCCCAGACAATAAACACATCGGAGATCGGAGAGTTGCTGATCCAGCTCTTGGCCCCAGACAGACTATATCCACCCTCAACCTTTCGTGCACGGGTGTTCATACCGCCTGGGTCCGAACCGTGATCCGGCTCGGTTAATCCAAAGCAGCCTATGTATTCACCACTTGCTAGCTTGGGCAGGTACCTTTCTTTCTGTTCCTTGGTACCGAAGTTATTGATGGGATGCATGACCAGGCTTGACTGTACGGACATCATGGACCTATAACCTGAATCTACCGATTCTATCTCGCGGGCAATCAGCCCGTAGCAGACGTAACTCATGCCGGCACAGCCATAACCTTCTATCATCGGGCCAAGTAATCCCAGGGCACCCATTTCACGAAAAATTTCCGGATCGGTCTCTTCATTGCGATACGCTGCCCGTACGCGGGGAAGAAGTTTTTCTTGCGCATACTGTTTAGCAGTATCACGCACCATGCGCTCTTCTTCGTTGAGTTGCTCTTCCATAAGGAATGGGTCTTGCCAATTAAATGACACATTGTCCGATCTGACAGACATAGGGGTCTCCTGAAAGCTGGTCCTAAAACTGAAAGTTTAACCTCCCCCGAGAGGGCGCGTCATTCTAGCAAATTCCCGATGTATACTCTAAAAACACAGTGGCTACTTTTTGCTAAAATAGCGCACCATGGATGTTTCCCTCATACTAGACTCGCTCAACGAGCAACAACGCAATGCTGTTGCTAGTCCAGCTGAGAAACTACTGGTGCTGGCCGGCGCCGGCAGTGGTAAAACAAGGGTGCTCGTGCATCGTATAGCCTGGCTATTGCAAGCCGAGCAGGCCTCTCCTTTCGCCGTATTAGCGGTGACCTTTACCAACAAAGCGGCTCGGGAAATGCGAGGACGTATCGAGACCCTGTTGGGCCAGTCTTTTAACGGAATGTGGGTAGGGACTTTTCATGGGCTCGCCCACAGATTGCTCCGCTCTCACTGGGCCGAGGCGGGGTTACCACAAGATTTTCAGATTCTCGATGCGGAAGATCAGTTCCGCTTGATCAAGCGTATCAATCGCTCCCTGCATATCGATGAGGACAAGTGGCCCGCCAGACAGTGCCAATGGTACATCAATACTCAGAAAGATGAGGGGCTACGGGCAGTCAATATCGAACACTTCGATGACAATTACACTAAGACGATGCTAGAGGTTTATACGGCGTATGAAGAAGCCTGCACCCGCGGTGGAATGATTGACTTCGGAGAAATCCTCCTGCGAGCCCATGAACTGTGGTTAAAGAATCCTCAAATCCTCGAACACTACCAGAAACGATTTCAATATATTCTCGTCGACGAATTCCAGGACACGAATGCAATACAGTATGCCTGGTTGCGCGTGCTAGCCGGCGGAAATTATGGCCGCGACAAACAGTTAATGGTTGTCGGTGACGACGATCAGTCCATTTACGGTTGGCGTGGCGCAAGAATCGAGAACATTCAGCAGTTCAACGTAGACTTTGCTGATGCCGAGATAGTCCGCTTGGAACAAAACTACCGCTCCACTTCTACTATTTTGAAAGCCGCTAATGGGCTTATTGCCAATAACCAGGGAAGACTCGGCAAAAAGCTCTGGACCGAAGGCGTCGAAGGA
>JAKUTG010000252.1:0-3608 GCA_022447905.1 Pseudomonadales bacterium
AACCGCAGCCACAAGGTACCTCCATGGTCGAAAGGTGGTCCCGAATGCGATATTGCGACCAGAAGCCATCATGGATGATGTAGCAAAGGCAGTGCTGACATCACGAGGTTTGTCGGCGCCCATCGGATTTGTGGCTGAACAACCGGACTCTGCATACGAATAAAAGCACGAGTCGTTTGCAAAAATTCAATTAAATCACGGGCCCCGCTCTTTCGGGGCCCGTTTTTGATTTCAACGTCGTTTAAGAGTTAAAGTAACCAGATTCGATATTCTTCTTTCAGGAACCGCCTTGAAAGAAACAGCCGACGGCTTATCGGGTACTGGATCGTACAAGTGTATGGATATAAGTAATGAGGAGCGCTGTAGATGAGCGATCAGGGGGTTACCGGGCAAGGACCATCGGGTCTTTACCTCTTTTTTTATAAAACGAAAAAGTCGCTCAAGACACCTATGCCATACCTGGCTTTCGTGGGTATTGGCTTGTGGTTGTTAACTTACTTTCTTTTGAATGAGTATTGGAAAGTATTCCCGTTCTATAAGCTGCCAGGTCCTGTTGAGGTTGTCACGGAGTGGATTAGTTCGGACCCAATATGGGGCACCTCGCTCTTCACTGAAGATTACTACATCAATATTTGGGTCAGTTGCAGGCGAATCTTTATTTCATTCGCTCTTGCAACAGGACTGGGTGTTCCGTTAGGGCTTTTTATGGGTTGGTCGAGGAAGTTCAAGGACTACACCTTTCCAGTGCTTGAGACTCTCCGGCCAATTCCCATTCTTGCCTGGGTGCCTCTCGCCATCGTGATGTTTGCTGGCTTTGAGACACCGATAATATTTCTCGCCACACTTGCTTCGTTTTTTGTGACTGCTCTCAATACGATGCTGGGTGTTGAATCCATAGACGAATCCTACTTTCGGGCTGCGGGGTGTTTGGGGTCTAAGCGGCGCCATGTTTTTATCCATGTGGTCGTACCTGGGTCACTCCCTTTTATTTTTACCGGTTTACAGATCAGTATTGGTGTGGGTTGGTTTTCACTGGTTGCCGCTGAGATGATCTCTGGAGACTTCGGCCTTGGCTACATGATCATGGCTTCGTATATGGTGAATAAATACACCACGATGGTGATGGCGATGCTGACGCTAGGATTTGTCGGCTGGATCACGTCGGCCATGGTGCGTGCTGCGGGTAACCGCATGATGCAGTGGCGCGAAAGGGCCCTGGGTCAGGAGGGTGCATAAATGAATACAGCATCCGCACAACCCGTGTCTAATCCGCTAGCCGGCGCGAAGACCAAAGGAGCGATCAGCATTCGGAACGTGACCAAAGTCTATGACCCAGGCGGCGTAAATGTACTCGCTGTAGAAGACTGTTCTTTGGAGATTGCCCCGGGTGAGGTGTGTATGATTGTGGGGCCTTCGGGTTGTGGCAAAATCACACTCTTAAATGCAATCGCCGGATTTCATTCGATCACCTCTGGTCAGATAGACCTCGACGGGGAGATGCTTTGTGGACCAAGCAAACCCCTTGCTGACCAAGGCGCCGACCGGGTTGTCGTATTCCAGAATGGCGCTTTATTTCCCTGGAAGACACTCGTGGATAACGTTGCGTTCGGACCGGTCGTGCAGGGTACTATGACGAAGACGGAGGCACGCGACAAAGCGGTAGAGATGCTGGTAGAGGCGGGATTATCGAATGTTGCAGGAAAATTTCCCGGCGAGGTTTCGTCAGGTATGGCACGACGGGCGGAAATCGTTCGTGCACTGATTAATAATCCGAAGGTACTGCTGCTCGATGAACCCTATAGGGCAATGGACGGACTCACCAAGTCAATCATGCACGAATCGTTGCTAGAGGTATATGACCGAACAAAGGTCACCATCTTTTTTATCACCCACGATCTGGAGGAGGCAATATTCCTCGGTGACCGTGTGATCGTAATGACCACACGCCCGGCAAGGACGAAAAAGATAGTCGACGTGAAAATCGAGCGGCCAAGGGACTATCGGCTGTTGTCTTCTGAAGAGTTTCGTGTGTTGGTGGAGGAAACCAAGGAAGCAGTGCATGAAGAGGCTGTTAAGGCCTTTGAGGCAGGCGAACGAGAGCTTGCTTAAAAGCGAACTTCAGAAACAGTAGGATTAGGAAACAGGCGATGGAACAAGCGGTAGTCAAAACAGGAAAGCAAAAGTCCAAAATTGTCAAACTCTTGTTCGATTTGACATTCTGGCGAGGTGTTATCGCCATAATTGTTTTTCTAGTGTTGTGGGAGATAGGAGCGCAAGCTAAAAACTGGTTCGGGTTCATGGTGCCGTTTGTGGGCAAGCTAGCGCCACCAACGGATGTCATGGTCCGCTGGGTGGAGGTTGCCGGGTGGCCAGGATATTGGGAGAGTTGGTATCTGAGTACTGGGCGGGTATTTCTGGGCTTCATTGTTGCACAGGTGATTGGTATACCGTTTGGTCTGGCGATGGCCGTCAACAAGTACTTTCGCGGTATGTTTTTCCCGCCGTTTGAGATTTTGCGGCCGATACCACCACTGGCATGGGTGCCGGCATCTATTATTTTCTGGCCAACCACAGAACTGTCAATTATGTTTGTAACTTTCCTCGGTGCTTTCTACACCATCGTGATCAATGTGCTCGGTGGCGCCCGCTCAATAGATATTCAGTATCTGCGAGCAGCACAGTCCATGGGAGCGTCCCAGTGGGATCTTTTCTACAAAATAATCCTGCCTGGCACTTTGCCATCAATATTTGTTGGTGCAGCGGTTGGGATGGGCATCACCTGGGAGGTGGTGCTGGCAGGGGAGATGATATCAGGAGGTGGGCAGCAAGGTGGTGGTGGCCTGGGTTTCTTTATCTGGAGTTCATATATGGGCGGGGTAATGGACCAGGTAATAGTTGGCATGATCAGCATTGGTTTGGCCGGATACATTTCGAGTAGTCTTATAAGGTACGTAGGTCATGCTTGTATGCCTTGGCGTCGTATGTTCTAGAAAAATTGGGAACCGCAGATGGATCAAAACAGGAAACGTTCTTCAGGCCAATATGGAAACCGGTATGCGGTGGGCGAGCGATGACAGAAACATCTAACTTGATGGAAGTGAGGAACGTCTCGAAAGCTTTCGGTGAAGACTGGGAGCGTGAGCAAGTGGTTGTAAATCTCAGTCTAGATATAAAACGTAACCAGCTGACCGCGATCGTTGGGCCCTCGGGTTGTGGAAAATCAACGGTCGTCAATCTATTGGCGGGATTCGAATCTCCAGATAGCGGACAGATCGTTCTGGAAGGTGAGACAGTGTCGGGACCCAGTAAAGATAGACTGGTCGTATTTCAGGAAACTGCTCTGATGCCGTGGTTAAATACTTATCAGAACGTTACATTTGGTCCGAAATTACGAGGTGATATGCCAGCGGGGGAATTAAAAATCGCTGCTGACCGAATTATTGATACAGTGGGTCTGAGCGAGTTCAAAGACAAGTATCCACTGCAGTTATCTGGTGGTATGCAGCGTCGCGCTGAATTGGCTCGGGCGCTCATAAATCAGCCGCAGGTTATGATCATGGATGAGCCATTCCGTGGATTGGCTGCTATGACCCGCCAGTAGATGCAGG
>JAKUTG010000253.1:0-3575 GCA_022447905.1 Pseudomonadales bacterium
TAAGGAAGGGTGAATGCTGCCGTAATCCGTGCCGTTTAGCAGAAAGTCATAGCGGGTCAGGTCCCAAACAACATTACCGTTCGACCCAATAATCTGCGTACTATCGGGTTCAGCAATAAGACCACGCCGGGATTCTTCGAAATCCCGCTGGTCTTCAAATGGTAATTCGTCTCGTAGCTGTTGCTGCAGGGCGGCAGTGAAACGACTTGGGCCAGACCCTTTGTCGTTGAAATGATCCTGGCCTATTACCGGTGCCGTTGCGAACAAAATCAGATTGGTGAGGATTACGAAACTTGAAGCGTAAAAAATTCGAGCTGAACCGTACATAATTTTCTCTTTGATCCTTATCAAACCATAAGCTTTGGTGGCTAGGGAAATGCGCTGCCTCTTTTCTTTTTTTGTCGGGATGGCGAGGAATGACTGCGCGGGTTTTATTGTCGATTTAATTCACAAAAAAATCGGCTGCCTGACTAGTTAGAGACCCGGATTTTTTGTTTGTAGTGGTCGGGGTGGCGAGATTTGAACTCACGGCCCCTGCCTCCCGAAGACAGTGCTCTACCAGGCTGAGCTACACCCCGTTCAGGCTGAACCGCTTTTAGTTTTCGAACCGCACGTACCTCTTGACCGAGCGCGGGCCTACTTCAGCGCTGTAAATAACACCGTCTTTATCAGCTACAACTCCCTCGCCACCGCTACTCGCGGCGTAAGGGCCGTTGTTTGCATCAAAGGGATCTGGGATGAAGTAATTTACTTCACCTGTGCGAGCGCTACCTACACGAATGCCACGACGCCAGTCTGCGCGGCCACGGCTGGCGTTAGATTCTGAATCGACCCCATACAGAATGTCATTACCATCGATAAAAATACCGCTGAGTCTACTGAACTGGTGCCACTCATCCAGAAAATTGCCGTTCTGGTCAAATATTTGGATTCGATTATTACTGCGGTCGGCAACGAATAATCTACCTTGGGAGTCCATGGCCAGACCATGAGGCGCGTTGAACTGCCCCGGGCCGGATCCCACCGAACCCCAATCCAACAGGTAATTGCCATTAGAATCGAATTTGACGATACGGGCATTACTGTTGCCGCCATGCCCATCGGCAACAAATATATCGCCGTTAGGTGCAACATGCACATCGGAGGGCATATTAAAATGTGTTTCATCATTACCGGTTACACCCGGAGTACCGAGAGTCATCAGTCTGTCACCATCGGGACTGAACTTAACCACAATGTGTCCTTTACCTTCTATCCCCGGAGGCAGGGTGAATGGTGCGTCAGTCACCCAAATGTTGCCGTCGTGGGCAACATGGAATCCGTGTGGGACAGCAAATATACCTCCTCCGAAACTTCTGACCATCTCGCCATCAGAGTTAAATTTCAGCACCACTGGAAGATCAGACTCGGCGCAGCCACGTATTGGGTAACCCGCGCGAATCGAGTCAGAACCACATCGCTCTGCAATCCAGATTGATTTGCCGTCTGGATCAATATCAATAGAACTGGTGGCCCCCCATTCTCGGCCAGCCGGTATGTTAAAAAATCCCGTGTAAATCTGGTAAGGGTTAGGGAAATCGTTGGTCGGTTGCATGTCCGCCTGCGCCATGACGATTCCAGCGCCCATAGATAAACAGAGATAAGTAAGAATATGTGCTGAGAATCTCATTCGAATTCCTCCCGTTGTTGTTCGCTTTTTTTCTAAAGCCCTAAAAACCTAATTTATTACATTAGCCTTAATTGAACGCTCAGTAGATTCGCGAGTATTCCAACTCGACGTCGGCATTACGCCACCACGAATCAAACTGTCGCTTGACGATAATGGCTTCCTGTTCTTTGCCCTGGGCCGTAAGGGCCTGGTACAAACCGAAGGTGGTCCAGGGATTTTGCTGATTCCACTCTAAATCTTTGCGATAGACCTCTTCAGCTTCGGGCGCACGATCTGCTTTCAGTAGGGCTGCTCCTAGATAAAGACGCATGGACTGTGACCAATCCGGAGGCTCGGTATAGTTCAGATTCTCGTGGAATTCTACAGCGTGTCCGTAGTGCAAGATGGCAACATCTAGATTCCCTTTAGCTTCCTCGATCTCACCCAACAAAGCATGCATGGCAAGTGACAAAACGTGGGAAGCCGGAGTTGGTCCGACCCCTGCATCATCTACACCGTCTGCTTGTATTTGTTCGCGGATATTGGCCAGTTCACCTTCAGCGGGACCGATATGGCCTTTGGCGACATGGGCACTGCCCATGACATAACTCCACATCCCTCTCAGATAGGGGCTTTCCTGTTGGCTGTTAGCTGAATTATCGGCATGAATTTTATCCCACTTCCCAAATACCTTGTCCGTTATCCAGGCGTGGGCAGCGGTTTTCTGGCCACGCACAATATTAGGCCCACTTGCTGCGTTACGATTGGCAGCTTCAGCAGCAGCCCCATAATTACCTTGTAGCATATTTGCATAACGCACAAAGTCCAGCGCATGCCCAGAGTGAATCTTGTGAGACAACGGATAGGTACCAATCATAGGGAAATTATTGTCACCCCAGATCTGGGCAAACTGGAGGTCCACAATTTGGGAGCGTTCGTTGATGTCAATCGCCTTTTCATATTCACCAACACGTAGATATATATGACCGGGCATATGCACCATATGGCCAGAAATTGGTACGATGGCTTCAAGTTTTTGCGCAGCCGGCATTGCCAGTTCTGGCTCAGAAGACATTTCCATCAAGTGAATGTAAAGATGGTTCGCACCAGGATGATCATGCTGGACAGCGATTGCAGCTTCCAGCGCGGACTTAGCTTCAGCGGTGCCAGGTTTGGCGGATCCATCCAAATTCCAGTAATCCCAGCGTGTGGTATTCATATAAGACTCGCCAAAAATTGCCGCAATATCGGCGTCATTTGGATATTTCTCATGGAGGTCACGCATGGTGTCGAGGTAGGCAAAATCCCGTTCTCGATCATTAGGTATCGCGTCTTTGTTATAAAGCACAAACAAAGCATTAATCATATCCCGTTCTTGTTCTGTGCCATTGTTAGCCAATTCTAATGCCTTGCGAATAGCATTTAGGCCTGCTCCCTGGGGATCGTCCGGCAATCCCTGATAGCGGCTGTTTGGATTCGGTCCGGCGGCATGGGCCAGACCCCAGAATGGCATAGGGTGATCAGGGTCTAATCTCGAGGCTTCCTGGTAGGAGGCAATGGACTCCGGAAAATAGAAGCTCCAAGCCATTCTTAGGCCTTGATCGAAGAAAGCTTGGACTTCCTCGGAGTCGGTGGAGATTGGCATGCTGTATGTACCACTCCCCGGTATCATAATCGCCAGAGCTTCATCGGAAGACTGCCCATAACTAATTGAAATAGTGGAAATAACTGCTATCGTAGCAGCTGTCCGTGCTAACAGTTTACGCATGGAACTCTCCTTGCTGATTCTTTGTATTAGTCTAATGCCTGGATCACTGGTGACACCCAGCATGCCCAAAAAACAGACCGGCAGTATACCCTAACTAGCGCTAAATCGGACTTGTTCGAGGTGATTTGCTACATTTGCCCCGTTCGTCAAATTCTTAGC
>JAKUTG010000254.1:0-3557 GCA_022447905.1 Pseudomonadales bacterium
ACCGGCTGCAGCAGCTGTGAACCAGTATGCCGTGTGATTGGTCCACGCTTCTCGTCCCCAGAGTGAATCTGCCCCGGATTTCGTGAAAGACTGGGTAAGCTGGGGAGGTGGCATCCGTGCCTCACAGAACTTGATTTTGGCAGGTAAGGTGAGGGCGTTGCGGTTTGGTCGCTATAATGTGTCTTATGGTGATGTGCGGGCTTTGGCGTTGGTTGTGTTGCGGCACCGTATAATCCTCAATTTTCATGCAGAAGCGGAGAGGGTGACTACTGACGATGTTATACAGCGATTACTGGAAGCTGTGCCAGAACCAGCGTCCGAAATAGCCTGATACAAACCTGTAAATGTCTGAGTCGCTAAACTTTCTCGATCCAACTGTATTGGCCGGCCTAGATAATCTCGAGCTGCGGGCTCGTATTGCCGTGGAAGGTTTTCTGTCCGGGTTGCATAAAAGCCCGCATCGCGGGTTCAGTGTAGAGTTTAACGATTATAGGCATTACCAGCGAGGTGATGACATGCGTCACCTAGACTGGAAGCTTTATGCTCGCAGTGACAAGTTTTATATCAAGCAATATGAAGATGAAACTAACGTACGTTGTACCATTTTACTAGATACCAGTGCCTCGATGGATTATAGCTCTGGTGGCCTGAGCAAGCTGAACTACGGAGTGACACTTGCTTCAGCGTTGTCCTATTTTATCATGCGGCAGCGGGACGCTGTTGGTCTAATAACCTTTGATGACCAGGTTAGGGAGTATATTCCGGCCAAGTGTAGACAACCGCATTTAATGCGTATTCTTCGAACACTCTCTAAGGTGGAACCCGGTTTGAAGACAGACGTAGTTAAAGCGCTAACTGACCTGGCGGCTTCGCTAACGAAGAAGAGTATTGTTATCCTAATCACTGACATGTTGGAAGATGAAGAGCGCATCATTAACACCTTACAAAACATTCGAGGAATGGGAAATGATGTAATCACCTTCCAGATAATGGATGATGCTGAGCTAAACTTTCCATTCAATGAGGCATCCGAGTTCATCGACATGGAAAATAATGAATCCTATATCACGTCACCGGCGGCTATTCGCAAGGCCTATTTGCATAATCTCAATGAATTTTTGTCCTACTGTAAGAAAAAATGTCAGAGCAGCGGAGTGGATTATTGCCTATTGAATACGGCTGATCCTCTTGATGAGGCGCTCACATCGTATATGTCGAAGCGGGCGAAACATTTCTGATGGTATTTCTGACACCCATACTTCTGGTGGGGCTGCTGGCCGGTTTGGTTCCAATAGCAATTCATTTGATTCGCCGTGAAAAGCCTCCGAAGCTGCTTTTTAGCACTATCCGCTTTTTGAAAAAAACCTCCAAGAAACTGGTGCTGTTTCAGCATCTGCAACAAATTATGTTGTTGATATTACGATCTGTAATTATTTGTTTGTTGGTTTTCGCGTTTGCTCGCCCTTTGTTCAACCAGTCCGTCAGAGGATTGTTAGATGCTGATCCGCAATCGGCAGTTATTCTCCTCGATCTTTCCATGAGTATGCAGTATGGGGATACTTTTGAACGGGCAAAGAACGAAGCATTAGATATCTTGAGCTACATGACTTCCGGAGACGAAGTAGGTCTGATCGGATTTTCTGACAGGGCAGAGTTAGTTCGGGAATTGGACACGGACATAGACAGGATACGTAGTGTTATAACGGAAATAGAGCAAGCTGGATTCGGGGCTACGCGCTACATGCCCAACTTGCGTCTGGCAGATCAGCTGCTCGAAACATCCCGTTACGAGAATCGCGCGGTTTATCTGATTTCCGATTTCCAGGAGAGCGGCATACAAGGTATTGACGAAGGCTGGAAATTATCTCCTGGGGTAGCTTTTACGGGTATTGATGTTGGGGAAGAAGAGAGTAGCAACTTGGTGTTAACCGATGTGAGATCTCCGGAACAACTGTTGGAGGATGCCGCTCAGCAACAAATACTAGCTCGTGTAAGAACCACTGGTACTCTCTATCTTGAGCAGGGCGAGGTTTCTTTGAGAATCGATGGACAGATGGTGGATCGTGTTCCGGTAGACCTCGGAGAGCGCTCCGAAGAAGTTATTAGTTTTACTGCTGAGTTTGATCTAGAGGGCACCCACGACGGCGAGGTGCGGGTTAGCGGGGATGAATTTTCTGTTGATAATTCATATTTCTTTACAGTAGACGTGCTACCGAAGATCAGAGTGTTGCTCGTCAACGGAGAAGCCTCTGAAAATTGGTTTGATGATGAAGGCCATTGGTTCGGTCTGGCAGTTAGCAGTACGGAAGAATCTCCATTTCAACTCAATACCATTGAGCCAGTGGCCCTATCAGCTGCAGTGCTGCGGCAAAACGATGTGGTTGTGCTCTTGAATGTTGGGGACCTCAGCACCAACCAGGCAGAGGCCATTAACGAGTATGTGGAGAATGGCGGAGCTCTTCTTGTTGCACCTGGTGACCGCGTAAATCAGGAGCTTTACAATCGTCAATTCGGTAATATTTCCCCAGCTGTTCTGCAAAACTCGGCCTTGCTCGGCCGAGAGGATTACCTGGTGATTGCTGATTTTGATCGGCGGCATCCGATTATGAGGCCATTAGACGTTGACTGGTCCGCCCGTTTCCAAGGGCACTGGTCCCTACAGCCTCATGACGAAGCCGACGTACTGATGCGGTTTGACAATACCGAACCTGCTCTGATTGAGCGGCAAATCGGAGAAGGGACGGTGATGCTATTTGCCTCCGCTCTGGACCTGGAATGGAATAATTTGGCGTTACAGGGATTGTTCTTGCCGTTCGTCCATCAAACTCTGCGTCACTTAGTTCAACCTGAGTCCAAACAGCGAGCTTATCAGGTAGGCGATAACTTCAGTCTGGTGCCTTCGGGCGAAGCCGCCAGCGTAAGCGCTACAGACACGAACGGCCAAGTTATTAACTTTTCCAATGACGAGTTCATGATAACGGCGACCACGCCGGGTCTGATAACGGTGGAAGTGGACGGTAAAATTGTGCGCTATGCAGTCAATATTTTGCCCGAAGAATCTAATTTTATTCGTACCGCGGTTTCCACCCTGTACGACTCTATAATCAATCCAGACACAAATCCCATTCAATCTCGCGAAGTTCAAACGGCACAGTTAATTGAAGAACTAGAAAGACCCCAGAGGATCTGGTGGTGGATTCTTAGCCTAGTCATGCTGCTAGTAATTGCAGAAGCTGTAATTGCCAATCGCACTTATCGATAAACTTATAATGAATACTATTCTTCGATACGTTGTAATGATTGCAGAATTTGTCTTTGAGAAATATCCTGTTATTGCATATTTGTTGATTTTCTTTTTGCTACCCTACTTGATTTTTTACCTTTTTGTTATTTAAACAAGAAGAAAAGAATAATGTCTACTGATTGGTCAGAAGAAGATAGAACGAAGAGGCATAGAGGCGCTTATAGCCATAGTTTCTAGGTAATCGAAGAAGCTCATTGCATAGGGCTGTTAGGGCTTTTTTAAATCTTTAATTTGATGGGAATCACAATCATAT
>JAKUTG010000255.1:0-3550 GCA_022447905.1 Pseudomonadales bacterium
TTATCAACACCTCAAGACCCTGTACGATAACCTGGTGGGACTTTTTGCCTTTGACGTTGGCAACCAGTCCGACACCACAAGCGTCGTGCTCGAAGGACGAGTTATACAGCCCCTTGTCGGAGAGGCGAGGAGTGTAATCTTTTTGGTAGCTATTCGGCATGGCGTCACTCTGTGGTGTGATTCTTGTAGTTGTCTTAACAGGCCGTCGAGCGGTCATCGTATGGCAATATGTGGGAACGTTATAGATGAGCGAAGGTCAACAATATCCGAACGGGCGACCCTCGCAGTTTGCACCTCACAGGTTGGCTAGAGGGTCGGCAGGTATCGCGCGATTTCGTAATCCGTCACGTGGGACCTGTATCGCTCCCACTCGATCTTCTTGTTCTGGATGAAGCTTTCGAACACCGCATCGCCCAGAGCGTTGCGTACGAGTTCGCTGTCCTCGGTGATGGATATCGCCTCCCAGAGGTTTCCGGGAAGCGACTCGATGTTTCGTTCCTTGCGTTCCTCGGCGCTCAGATCGAAAACGTTGGTCTCAGCGGGAGGAGGAAGCTCCAATTTCTTCTCAATGCCGTCCAAACCCGCCGCCAGCATCACGCTGAATGAGAGGTAGGGATTGCACGCAGGGTCAGGCGCTCGATACTCGATGCGGCGGGACTCCTCGCGTCCAGGCTTGAAGGCCGGAACCCTTATCAGGTCAGCGCGGTTCACCGTCGCCCAGGTAACGAAAATCGGGGCTTCAAAATTAGGGACCAGTCGTTTGTACGAGTTCACCCACTGATTGGTGACGGCTGTGATCTCGCGGGCGTGATTCAGCAGTCCGGCGATAAAATAACGGGCGTTGTCAGACAGGCGGTTCGGATCTTCGGCGTCGTAGAAGGAGTTGCGCCCGCCCTTGAACAACGACTGGTGCGTGTGCATTCCGCTGCCATTAAGTTCAGTTATGGGCTTGGGCATGAAGGTGGCTACACATCCGTGACGCTGGGCCACTTCTTTGACGGCCACCCTATAGGTCATGACGGTGTCAGCCATCGTCATAGCGTCGGTGTGTCGCAGGTCGATCTCGTGTTGGCTGGGCGAGACCTCGTGGTGACTCTGCTCCACCGGAATGCCCAAATTCTCCAGCATCAGCACCGTCTCCCGGCGCAGGTCTGTCGAGGTGTCAGTGGCGTCCTGATCAAAGTAGCCGCCCTGGTCCAAAAGCTCTGGCCTCTCGGAGTTCTTGAAGTAGAAGTATTCTAGCTCCGGTCCAACGTAGTAGGTGTAACCCAGGTTGGCGGCGCGCTCAATATTCCGGCGCAAAACGTACCGGGAGTCCCCTTCAAAGGGTTCTTCATCTGGCGTGATAATATCACAGAACATTCTCGCGACGGCATTCTCCCGAGGGCGCCACGGCAAGATGCTGAAAGTGTTGGGGTCAGGCAGGGCGTAGAGGTCGATCTCCTCTTCGCGGGCGAAACCTTCAATGGCGGAGCCGTCGAACCCCATCCCGCGTGTCAGCGTGGACTCCAGTTCCTCCACAGTGATGGCAAAACCTTTGAGATTGCCCAGAATATCCGCAAACCAGAGCCTGATGAACTTCACATCGTTGTCTCTGGCTTCTTTCAGGGCGTATTCTACTGCTTCGTCTCGGTTTACCATCTGTCTATTTGCTCAGTGTAGAGGGCCTCTGTCGGTGAACAGATCATGAATCGGATTTCAGGGTCATCGTCCCCAAGTTGGCCTGTTCAGTTCCAATCCGAGGGAAGAGTTTGTGAAGGGTGGCAATCCAGGCCGTTAACCATTTTGGTCGCTGAACTGGGGAGACTCGCCAACTCGGATAGAGTCACAGGGGCCGCAGAAACCACGATTCTAGACGACCATTCAACGACGGGAATAGGCGGCGGTTGTATGGTCAACCCCAAGCAAAACCGCGCACGTCCCCAGGGTAGAGAATTCAAGAAAATATAGCAGTTTGTGAAAGTTGTGTCAATCTTTTCGACTACCTGAACAGGAAGGGGCGTCGCGCCTGGTTGACGTCACGCCCCATTTTTATTTCGTTGATCTCAACGCATCGGCTTCGCAGCCTAATTTCTATGCGTCAAAGTACAGGGAGAACTCGTAGGGATGGGGCCTCCATTGTACGCTTGCAATCCAAACGTGTCTCAATCAGATTCGGATGAGACCCTATCGCCTATTATCAGGAAGGAATTTTCTCGATAAGAGAACCGGCCGTCATTAGCCACATGTAGTTTGAATTATCAGTCTGGGGACCAGATAAGGATCCATATTGGATGCTGGACGGCGATCTTCCAAATAACCTTTTTGCTCAACCTCTACTTGCCAAGGTATTCTGACAGAAGCACCTCTGTCAGATACTCCATAATTGAATTCATCGATGCGCTGTGTCTCATGAAGTCCAGTTAAACGCTTCTCATTTCCTGCACCATAACTCCTAATGTGCTCTTGAACATTTTTGCTAAGTGCTTCACACGCATTAATAATAGGCTGGTAGGATTCACGCATCGCCTTTGTTGAATAATTCGTGTGCGCTCCAGCTCCGTTCCAATCACCACTAACTGGCTTTGGGTCAATGGAAACTACTACGCTGTATTCTTCGGCAATTCGATGTAAAAGCCAACGTGACACCCACAGTTGGTCAGACACTTCCAGCGCTCCCACCGGCCCCACTTGGAATTCCCATTGTCCGGGCATAACTTCTGCGTTCGTGCCAGCAATATCGATTCCGGCTTCGATGCACGCAGTTGCATGCGTTTCTGATACTTCGCGTCCGAAAATTAAATCAGTTCCGACTGCACAATAGTATGGCCCCTGCGGACCAGGGAATCCGCCTTCAGGAAACCCGAGTGGTTGTTTCCCATCAGATTCAAACAATGTGTATTCTTGTTCAATACCGAACCAAGGCTCTTCTGCAGCAAATTTTTCGGCTACCTCAGCACAAGCCGCCCGGGTATTGGTTGGATGCGGGGTCATGTCGGGCAACAAAACCTCACACATAACAAGCATATTATCGGCTCCACGAATGGGATCTTTACAAGAGTAAACCGGTCGCAAAACACAGTCCGAGTTTGCGCCTGGAGCTTGATTTGTGCTTGAACCATCAAATCCCCAGATCGGAAAATCGGTTGTCCCGTCTGGAACTACCTTTGTTTTTGAGCGTAGTAAATGGGTTGGTTCCGTGCCATCTATCCATATGTATTCCGCTTTAAATGCCATACCATCACCTCTATTTGCATGCTTCCTTCTTCGATTTGGAAAGGATCAACCCTAACTTGATCTTTCATCCACCGAAATTGTATTACCTAAAGAATACTTTTATGAATATATAAATAGCGACATATACGGGTCGGGAACCAACAGTTAAGTTATGAGATTGAACTCTGTTGACGAACGGTAACACTTTGAGTGCAGCGCTGTCGCCAATGGTGTTGAATGATCACCGCATCCTTGCAGTCTCGAGAACTATTCGGATGATGGTGCTTCTTACACTCGATGTGCCTGACCGAATCTCGGTCAGGCACATATTTTAGCATGGTGACCGGCTTCGATG